>JALDXR010000173.1:0-7301 GCA_032154865.1 Nocardioidaceae bacterium | reverse complement strand
GCTGGAGGACCCGGCGAAGTCGCTGCTCTACTGAGGTGCAGAGGTCGTACTCGCGTCCGGCGCGTCCCGGCGCGTCCCGGCGCTAGATGGAGGCTGTGGCGAGGGCGGCGGCGGGTGCCTGCTCGACGAGCCGCTCGAGCCGCAACCGGGTCTCGGCGCTGGCCGGGCTGTAGGTGGTGAGCTGGGCGACGCCGGCGCGGCCGAGCCAGAGCTTGGTGGCGTTCAGCTGCAACTCGCCGACCAGGGGGTTGCGGAAGCGCTTGACCGGGATCGCCCCCGCCGTCACGTCGTGCCGCTCCCACCGCTGGGCGAACTCCGGCGATGCCGCGAGGAGCCGATCGACCAGCTCGGTCCACAGCGGATCGTCCAGATGCGTCGCCATGCCGGACCGCAGTTGCGCGACCAGATGGTTGCCGGCCGCGTCCCAGCCGTCGCAGACCCGTTGCCAGGCCGGATGGGTGAAGAACAGCCAGATCAGGTTGCGTTCCTCGGCCGGGATCCGGTCGACGTCGTCGACGAGGTAGTTGTACGCCCGGTTGTAGGCGAGCAGGTCGAACCGGGGCGAGCTCACCAGGGCGGGGAACGGGCTGAGCTGGTCGAGGACGTCCTGCATGTGGCCCGGCAGCATTGCGCACTCGGAGTCGGCCGCGAGCGGCGCGATGCCGGCCAGCCGGAACAGGTGCTGTCGCTCCTGGTGGTCCATCCGCAAGGTGCGCGCGACCGCCTCCAGAACCTGCGCCGAGGCGTTGATGTCGCGGCCCTGCTCGAGCCAGGTGTACCAAGTCACGCCGACACCGGCGAGCTGAGCGACCTCCTCGCGACGCAGGCCCGGCGTACGCCGCCGACTGCCCGGCGGCAGCCCCACGTCCTCCGGCGTGATGCGCTCGCGTCGGCTGCGCAGGAAAGTCGCCAGCTCGTGTCGGCGGGTCTTGCTACTGTCGTTGGACGTATCCACCTGGCCATGGTGACCCACCGTGGAGCCGGTTACCAGGGTGGTGCTGATACCTGGATAACCAGGCTCTCACTACCAGGTCCAGGATCTGTCCACTATCGATGACATGGCCTTGAGAACCCCTTCTCGTCCGCTGCCTGCCTCCGCGCTGGAGTCTGATCACCACGAGCTGAGCTTCATCGGCCTGCTCGCGGTGCTGGGTGCCGTGCTGCTGCCGATCCTGTCGTTCTTCAGCGTCAACGTCGCTCTTGGTCCGATCGGCTCCGAGCTCGATGCCTCGCCGGGCATGCTCCAGCTCGTCATCGCCGGGTACGGCGTGCCCTACGCCGCTCTCGTGGTGCTGGGCGGCCGGATCGGTGACGGGCGGGGCCGGCGCCGTCTGATGGTGATCGGCCTGGTCGGCTTCATCCTGACCTCGATCGCGTGCGCGCTGGCGCAGACGCCCGAACAGCTCGTCACGGCGCGAGTGCTCCAGGGCGCGGCGGCAGCCCTCACCACACCGCAGGTGCTCGCCACGATCCACGCCACCACGACCGGGGAGCGGCGGGGTCGGGCGGTGGGCATGTTCGGCGCGACCGCCGGCGTCGCGACGGTGCTGGCGTTCCTGGTCGGCGGCGCCCTCACGTCCTCGGATCTGCCGGGGCTCGGCTGGCGCAGCGTCTTCTGGCTCAACGTGCCGGTTGGTCTGCTGGTGATCGCGGCTGTCCTGAAGTGGGTGCCGTCGACGAGCGCGGCCAAGAAGGTGCCGGTCGACGTCCTGGGCACGCTGCTGCTGGCGGCGTCGATGGTGCTGTTGGTGCTTCCGGTCACCGAAGGCCGGGCGGTCGGCTGGCCGACCTGGACCTGGGTGATGCTGGCGGCCTTCGTCCCCGTTGCGCTGGCCTTCGCGTGGAGTCAGTGGAGCGCGGAGCGACGCGGCTCGATCCCGTTGGTGCCGCCCGCCCTGCTGCGGCTGCGGACGATGGCGGTCGGGCTCGCGGTCGCCGCGCCGTTCTTCGCCGGCTTCGGCGGCTTCATGTTCGTCTACGCGTACGCCGCTCAAGGCAGTGCCGGCATGAGTCCGTGGCAGGTCGGCGTGAGTCTGACGCCGCTCGCCGTGTCGTTCCTCATCTCGTCGTTGCTGTCAGCCCGGCTGGTCACGAAGTACGGCACGGCGACGCTGAGCTTCGGCGCACTGCTGGCGGCGGCCGGCTACGCGGTGCTCATCCTCCAGGTCGGCGACGCGTGGCCGCAGTTCGACACCGTCGACGTGACACCGGGCATGCTGATGGTCGGGCTCGGCCAGGGCCTGTTGATGCCGCCGCTGTTCGGCATCATCTTGAGCCAGGTTCCGAGGGCTCAGGGCGGGCTGGGCAGCGGCATGCTGATCACGACTCAGCAGATGTGGCTGGGACTCGGCGCCGCTCTCGTCGGCTCGCTCTACCTGTCCCTGGCCGAGGGCTCGGCCGGATCGCGCGCGTTCACCGTCACGGTCGCAATCGTTGCCGCCGCGCTCGTCGTCATCGCCGGTCTCAGCCGCTTCCTCGTCCCGCATCGCGCCGAGCCCTAGCCCCGGGAGAGCACACCCGGCCTGAGCAGGGCCGACTTGACGAGGCATACATGTTGTATCTATGATGTACGCATCATGAGTGCAACTGCCGCGGACCGGGCGTACGACCACGTCAAGCTCGCCATTCTCGACGGCACGTTCGACGGCGGTGCACTTCTCACGGAGGGCGAGATCGCGGAGGCGGTCGGGGTGTCACGCACCCCCGTCCGCGAGGCGATGCTCCGGCTCCAGGTCGAGGGGATGCTCCGGCTCTACCCCAAGAAGGGCGCGATGGTCGTGCCCGTGACGGCCGCCGAGGCCGATGCCGTACTCGAAGCCCGAACTCTTGTCGAGACATGGGCGGCGCCACGCGCAGCCGCCCGCGGTGCCGAGCTCGCTGACGAGCTCGAGCCGTATCTCACGCAGATGCGAGAGCACCGCGAGAGTGGGTACGTCACCGGCTTCTCGGAAGCAGATCGCACCTTCCACGAGCGGATCGTCGCGGCCGCCGGCAACGACATCCTGACCCGGCTCTATCGCTCGCTCCGGGAGCGTCAGATCTGCATCAGCGCGGTCGCGATGCGGCTGTCCACGCAGCGGATGGACACCGCGATCGCCGACCACTCGAAGCTCGTCGACTTGCTGCGCGACGGCGACGAGGCCGGATTCGTGACTCTTACCGAGCAGCACCTACGTCAGGCGGTGGAAAACGCGCGGAGTAGCCATTGAGCTGGCTCCTCGCGAGACGGCGAGCCCTTGCGGTGTGGACCGCGGCCGTCGCGGTCTACGTACTCGCCGTCTTCCACCGCACATCACTGTCGGTCGCCGGCCTGGTCGCCGCCGACCGATTCGACATCTCGGCGTCGCAGCTGGCCGTGTTCACCATGGTCCAGTTGCTGGTCTACGCCGCGATGCAGATTCCGGTCGGTGTCTTTCTCGACCGCGTCGGACCACGCCGCATGCTGACGGCCGGGTTGGTCCTCATGACCTCCGGACAGCTCGCCTTCGCCGTCGTGTCCGGCTACGGTCCGGCGCTGGGCGCCCGTGTCCTGGTCGGCATGGGGGACGCCATGGTGTTCGCGAGCGTGCTTCGCCTCGTCGCGTCGTGGTTCATGCCCGCACGTAATCCGCTGGTCACCCAGGCCACCGGCATGTTCGGCCAGCTCGGCGCGATCGCGGCGGCGGTGCCGATGTCGGCCGCGCTGTCCACCCTCGGCTGGGGTCCGGCGTTCACGCTCACCGCCGGCATCGGTGTCGTGCTGGGTCTGGTGCTCTTCGTCGTCGTACGCGACACCCCGCGCCAGGACGACGATGCCAAGGCGCCGGTACAACTCACCGTCGTCGCCGAAGGCCTCAAGTCGTCATGGGCGCAGCCCGGCACTCGCCTGGGCCTCTGGACCCATTTCACGACGATGTTCAGTGTCACCGCGATGGTGTTGCTGTGGGGCTACCCGTTCTTCGTTCAGGGTGAGGGATTGTCTGGGAGCCAGGCCGGAGTTCTCCTGACCCTGGCCACGGTCGCGAGCCTGATCAGTGGCCCGGTCATCGGCTCCTTCATCGCCCGGCATCCGTTCCACCGGTCGTCGTTCGTCCTCGGTGTCGTGGGCACGATCGTGGCGGTGTGGACCCTGGTGCTGATGTGGCCAGGTTCGGCTCCGGTCTGGCTGCTGGCCGTCCTGATGCTGGTGCTGGGCGTCGGCGGGCCCGCCTCGATGGTGGGCTTCGACTTCGCGCGTACGTTCAACCCGCCGCACCGACTCGGTGGCGCGACCGGCATCGTCAACCAAGGCGGGTTCTTCGCGAGCCTGCTCACGATTGTCGCGATCGGATTCGTCCTCGACCTGACCTCCTCCGGCACTGGCACGAGCTACTCGCCGGACGCGTTCAAGATCGCGATGGCGACCCAGTACGTGCTGTGGACCGTCGGCGTCCTGCAGATCCTGCGCTACCGCCGCCAGGCCCGACTGCAGTTGGCCGCCGAGGATCCGGACGGCCCGGCGGCGCAGTGGGTGCGGCAGCGTCGGATCGCCGATCCGGTCGCTCGCGACCAAGCCGCCGCCTGACCCCTTCGCAGCGCCCGTCTCACCCTCAACAGATGAGGTGTGGCCGTACCGGCCGACCTAGCCTCACCACGTGGAGGCGATGTTCGATGGCAGATAACGCGGTACAGCTCTTCATCGCGGTTTTCGATAACGAGACTCAGGCCGGCACGGCCCTGAAGGATTTTCGCACCATGCACCGAGAAGGCTCGATCGATCTGGTCGACGCCGTCGCCGTGGTGCGCAAAGCGGACGGCAAAGTGAAGTTCGAGGAGACCGCCGATCCGAGCGGCAAGACCTGGGCCAAACGCGGCGCGATCGCCGGTGGGTTGGTCGGGCTGATCTTCCCGCCCTCGATCATCGCCGGCCTGGCGGTGGGCGGTGCCGGCGGCGGAATCTGGGGCAAGATCCGCGACAAGGGTTTCAAGGACGAGGACCTCAAGACGATCGGCGACAGCCTCGAGCCGGGTACGTCGGCCGTCATCGCCATCGCGGAGGACCGCGTCGTACAACGGCTCGAGGAAGGCCTCGCGGGTTA
Organism: Nocardioidaceae bacterium; assembly: GCA_032154865.1. Lineage (GTDB taxonomy): Bacteria > Actinomycetota > Actinomycetes > Propionibacteriales > Nocardioidaceae > DATFRX01. The sequence goes on along the minus strand of JALDXR010000173.1, from coordinate 2,244 downwards.
CGAGAGAATCGCCCGCCACGCGCTCAGTGCCGAGGCGGCCGCCGCGGTCGTGGCCGAGGCCGAGTCCGAGGAGAGCCCGAGCTCCTAGGTCACGGTTGGGTCTCCGTACTCGTCGTGGCGGAGCCGATCGGACGGCGTCGGCGTCGGACCGGCATGGCGAACCGACTTCGGCCGACGAGCCGAACACTTTGGGCAGGTGTCGCCGTTGCCGGCCTGGTCATGCTTTCCGCATGCGTCGGCAACGACGGAAGCGGGGATGACTCCGGAGATTCGAGCGGGACAGAGGAAGCCGCGGCGGGCGGCGGCGTGGAAGATCGCGCGGCCAATCCTGAAAACGCGGCGATGGCGAGGGGCGGCGACACCAGCGGCGGCGAACCGGTGTCTGAGGTCGATCTCCTTCTCGACCGGGACCTGATCAAGACCGGCTCGATCACCCTCGAGTCGGACGACATCGACCAGGTGCTTGTCCAGCTCGACGGCATCGTCACGACCCAACGGGGGATCGTCGAGAGCGAGGACACCCGGACCGACGACGCCGGTGACGTCGAGAGTGCCGCGGTGGTGCTCCGGATCCCGGTCGATCGGTTCGAGACGGCGGTCGACGCCATTGCCGGACTGGGTCTCCTGGTCCGCGAGGAGACGTCGACCGAGGACGTCACCACCAAGGTCGCCGACATCGATGCCCGGGTCGAGAGTGCCCAGCGGTCGATCGACCAGCTCCGGCTGCTCTTCAGCCAGGCCAACGCGCTGGGCGACATCATCCGGCTCGAGTCCGAGCTGTCCCAGCGGCAGGCCGATCTCGAGTCGCTCCAGGCGCAGCAGCGCACCCTCGCCCGGCAGACCGCACTGTCGACGATCCACGTGTCGATCACCCGACCCGACAAGGACCCAGCGCCGGCCGCCGACGACGGCGACCAGGCCGGCTTCCTCGACGGGATCAAGAGCGGCTGGTCGGGTCTGGTGACGTTCGTGCAGGGTACGGCTCACGTCGTCGGACTGGTGTTGCCGCTCGGCACGCTGGCCCTGATCGTGGCCGTGCCGATCTGGCTCGTCGTACGACGGTCGCACCTCATGAGTCGGTGAGGGAGCCACCCACCTCACGGGCCGTGCCGCGGAACTCCGCGACGACCTCATCGCCACGGCGTACGGTGACGTCGTAGATGCCGTTGCGCCCGGCCCGATGGCGCTCGACCGCCTCGGCGACGAGCTCCTCCCCCTCGCGGATCGGCGCCAGGAACGCGATGTCACAGCGGGCGGCCACCGTACGCCGGTCGTGGGAGTTGCAGGCGAAGGCGAAGGCCGAGTCCGCCAGGGCGAAGGTGAACCCGCCGTGGCCGATCCCGTGGCCGTTGGTCATGTCGGCGCGGACGGTCATGCTCAGCACGGCCCGGCCGGGGCCGATCGCGACGACGCGCATGCCCAACGCCTGACTCGCCTGGTCGTCGGCCCACATCGCGGCCGCGGCTGCCTCGGCGACCTGCTGCGCGTCGTCAGCCACGTCGCGCCACCCCACCCTCGACGGTTTTGCGTCCTGGATGCCGGTGCCACGCACCCGACACCGACCACAAGGGCGCAAAACCGACCGCGTTCACGCTCACGAGCCCAGCCCCCTCTGGTCGTCGATCCGCTTCGCCTTGCCCAGCGAACGCTGCAGCGCCTGCTGATCGACGACGTCGACGGCGATGGTGACGCCGATGGACTTCTTGACCCGATCAGCCAGCACCCGGGCCAGCGTCGACCGTTCGACATCGGCGATCGCGTCGGACGCCGCCTCGACTCGTACGGTCAACTCGTCAAGCCGCCCGGGACGGGTCAGCACACAGACGTAATGCGGAGCGAGCCCGTCGACGGCCAGGATGTGCTCTTCGATCTGGGTCGGGAACACGTTGACGCCGCGCACGATCATCATGTCGTCGTCGCGGCCGGTGATCTTGTGCATCCGCCGGTAGGCCGGGTAGGCCGAGCCGGGCAGCAGCGCAGTCAGGTCCCGGGTGCGATAGCGGATGACCGGCATCGCCTCCTTGGACAGCGACGTGAACACCAGCTCTCCCTCGGTGCCGTCGGGCACAACCTCGCCGGTCGTCGGGTCGATCACCTCGGGATAGAAATGGTCCTCCCAGATGTGCAGGCCGTCCTTGGTGGCGCCGGCCTCCTGGGCCACGCCCGGCCCCATGACCTCGGACAGGCCGTAGATGTCGACCGCGTCGAGGTGGCAGCGCTGCTCCATCTCGGCGCGCATCTGGT
>JALDXR010000172.1:0-7328 GCA_032154865.1 Nocardioidaceae bacterium | reverse complement strand
GCTCGAGGAGTTCCAGGTCGGCCTCGAAGTGGCCGAGCAGGGTCTGTCGCTGGTCGACCGGGAGCGCCGGTCGTTCGGCTCGACCACGGCGATGGAGCGCGTTGATAAACGGGCGTGAGGCGCGCCGCCAGGCCTTCGGCTCAAAGGCCGAGCCCAGTCGGGAGCCGGCCCGGACGGCACTCGACAGGGCGCGCGTCTGCCATCCGTCCATGACGAACGGCCGCGTGTTGTCGCCGGGGATCGCGTCGACCACGCCAGGACGTACCCCCAGGAAGCGGCAGACCCGGTCGAGAGCCTCGCTCGGCGTGTCCACGAGGTCCCGATAGCGGATGACCAGCACCTGCTCTCGCGGGAACAACTCGAACAGCGCCGCGAGCTGTTCTCCGTAGCGGCCGAGGCTGAGGTAGCGCCAGAACGGCGCCCAGCCGTCGTCGACGCGGCGAGGCTCAGACAGACACGCCTCCACCACGTCCGGGATCGGCTCCAGTCCGTCGACCCACAGGTGAGTCCAGTTGGAGTACGCCCGGTCGACCGGATCGCGAAGCACGCAGATCAGTCGGGCCTGCGGGACCGTGGCCGCGATCCGGCGCCGGGCATCGGCGTCGGCGAGGTAGAGCGGCGTGCTCTCGCCGCTCAGCACCTCCGCGCTCGGATCGGCGAACAGATCGAGGTAGTCGTCGCGTCACCAGATCCACTCGCGGCGGCTATGCGCATCGCCGGGTCCGGTGAACAACGGCGGGGGAGCTTCGCCGCAGAGGAAATACTTGGGCTCCTTGACGGCGCTCATCGCGAGTTGCGGATGCTGGGCGAGAGCAGCGTGAAGGGCACTTGTTCCCGCCTTCGGAGCGCCGACGATCAGGAAGTCGGGGAGACGGCCCGTCGTACGGAGGGTGGCGGCCATCCTGGCAATACTAGAGTGAATCAATCGACTTTGTCACGTTAGCGTGCAGGGGAGTCGTCGGCGTTTCTCGCCTGGCGGCTGGTTGTGTCATCCTCGACGACGACGCCCATGCGGCGTCGCCACTTACGTGACGTCGACGCGGGGTCGTACTGAGGAGGCATGGGCGTCTATGGGTGCGTTCTCATCGTCGGTCGGAATGCCGCGTTCTCACGGTATGTCCGCCCTGCGCGTGGAGCTGACCTGCGAGACGCGCGGTACGCCGCCCGCAGCCGCCGGCCGACGGGCCGACGCCGCACCGCGTAGATAAATGACATCGATGTTGTTTGTCACCTACGATGACTCGCGTACGGGCGGTGTAGACGGTGCGACGCCGCCCACAACGGACGAAGGGACCGGGAGCGACCGCATGGACGCCGCGAACGTCGTCACCTCGGGCCAGGCTGCCCGGGCGGCGGAGGAACTCTCCGAGCGCGACCAGGCCATCTTGGCGTTCGAGCGCCAATGGTGGCGTTTCGCCGGCGCCAAGGAGCAGGCCATCCGCGAATCGTTCGACATGTCGGCAACCCGCTACTACCAAGTGCTCAACGCGTTGATCGACCGTGAGTCCGCCCTCGCCTACGACCCGCTGCTCGTCAAGCGGCTGCGGCGGCTGCGGACCGCGAGGCAGCGAGCCCGATCGGCGCGTCGACTGGGCATCGAGCTCTAGGGGCACCTCGTGCGTCCGCGACTGCGCGATCGCGACCGGGGGGTCGCTCTGCCGTCGTGGGCCGTGGGAGCCAGCATCGGCGCCGTCGTCGTGGCCATGCTGGCGCTCGTGATCACCGGCAGTCCCGATCGCGGCGACGAGGCTGCTGCCGATCCGGTGGCGGAGTCCAGCGCCCCCTCCGAGCCGGCCGCGCAGCCGTCGGCCCGACCGCAAGAGTCGACGCCGACGAAGAAGGCGCCGCCTTCGGCGCAGCCACGCGACCCCAAGCCGAGTAAGCCCCCGCCTCGCCAGCCCGCGCCGGACCGCAGCGCCTATGTCGAGGTCTACAACAACTCCGGCATCACCGGTCTCGCCAGCCAGACCGCGGCCGAGCTGCAAGACACCGGCTGGGAGGTCGTCGGCGCCGACAACTGGTACGGCAGCATCCCCGAGAACACGGTCTACTACCCGGACCGGCTGCACGACGTCGCTCGGACCCTGGCGGCCGATCTCGGCATCGCACGGCTGCACTCGGCGGTCGCACCGATGCGGTTCGACCGGCTGACCGTGATCCTCACCGGGCCGCTGTGAGGGAGCCGACCGCGCGGTGACAGAGCCGACATCAGCGGCCGGCCAGGTGGCCTGGAGCCGCCTCATCTCGCGTCCTGACTCCGCATTGCTGGCGTTCGACTTCGACGGCACCGTGGCGCCGATCGTGCCCGATCCGAGCCAGGCCTACATCCATCCCGACGCAGTCGCGGTCCTGAGTCGGCTCGGGGCTCACCTTGGGGCGATCGCCATCGTCACCGGCCGCCCGGTGCGTACGGTCTTGCGGCTCAGCGGCCTGGACGAGGCGCCCGGCCTCGGACGGTTCCTGGTGCTCGGGCAGTACGGCGTCGAGCGGTGGCAGTCGGACACGGGCCGGATCGTCGAGCCACCGCCGCCGGCCGGGATCGCTGTCGCCCGTGACGAACTGCCCGGCCTGCTCGACGGGCTCGGACTGGGCGCGGCCCATGTCGAGGACAAGGGCCGGGCGCTCGGCGTCCATGTCCGGCGGCTGCCGAATCCGTCGGACGCCTTCGACCGGCTTCGCGAACCCTTGCAGCGGCTCGCCGACGCCAACGATCTGCTGCTCGAGCCGGGCCGAATGGTGTTGGAGCTGCGCGGCGCCGGCGTCGACAAGGGCGCGGCAATCCGTGGCCTGGTCGAGGAGGTCGACGCCGAGGTGGTGGTCTTCGCCGGCGACGACCTCGGCGACCTCCCCGCCTATGACGCGGTCGACGCGATGCGATCCGCTCCGAAGGGGCCGGCCGGCCTGCTGATCTGCTCCGCGTCTGCCGAGCAGGCTGCTCTCGCGGCCCGAGCGGATCTGGTCGTCGACGGTCCGGCCGGGCTGGTCGGGTGGTTTGCAGAGCTGGCCGACCGGCTGGAGGACTGACGGCGATCGCGGTCGGCTCGGCTCGGCCCGCAATCGCCGTTGTGGTGGACACGGCGCGGCCCGCGTCACGATCGCCGTCCCGGTCTCCCTCACGATCCGGACGCCGAGGGCCAGGGGCGCACCTCGACCGGCGTCTCCACGAGTTCGCCAGCCAGGTCGCCCATGACGACCGCCACGGTCCAGGCCCGGAGCACCACGACGTCGTCCTCGAGCCGGATGCCGAGGTCGAAGCCGACCTGTCGCCGTCGCCCGATGATCCGGACGTTGCCGTCGCCGGGCGGATCGCGCCGGGTCCAGCTCCAGTCCGTCTCGTCGAGCAGTGCCTCGACCTGGTCGAGTCGAGCCGTGGCCGCGCCGGCGAATCCCGGCCGTCGGGTTGCCGCCTCGGCACCGACGGCGTCGGTCGTGCGGGTCGGGACCCATCGCAGCCGGAGGTCGGTCGGCTCCGGCTCGCCAGGGAAGAAGGCCCGCCATCGCCCGACCAGCGTCTCGACGGCGAGACTGTCGACGGCGTCGGCCTCGTCGCGCACCACGCGAGGATCGACCCGGCGGCCGGTGTCGATCGGCGCCGAGCGCGCGACCACGTCGGCGTCCGGCACCCGGCGCCGCAACTCCGCGAGGAACGGGTCGCCGACGGTCATGCTTCACCGTTGGCAGCCGGAACCGCGAAGCGCTGGTCCTCGGCGGTCTCGTACTCCCTCTGCTGCTCCGGAGTCGCCGGCAGGCAAGGTCCGAGGACTCGCATCAGGATGTAGGACTGGTTGTCGTAGAGCGACACGTTGAGGGTCAGGTCATCGCGATCCACGGTCACGATCCAATGCGATGACAGCTCGCGGATGCCGTCGCGAGACGTCGACGTGTCATGGGTTGACCACCCGACGCCGACCAGGTCCTCTCGGATCGCCTCGGCGTCGGCCCGGGTGGAGCCTGTGGGCGGCTGCCGATTGAGCCGCCCGTTGGCCGAGACCCGCCAGTCGGCACCTTCGTCGGTGCAGATGGCGTAGTGCGTGAAGCCGAACGTGGGGGCGTAGCCCGCCGAGCGCAGTCCGAGCGTCGCATCGAGGAACGCGCGTCGGCTGCGCCGCAACGCATCCGCCATCGCCTGGCCAGACGGCACCGTCGACGGCGCGCTGGCCGGATCGGATCCGTGGTCCATCGGGTTGTCCTCACTGCCGCTGTCGCAGCCGGCCAGCATGCCAAGTCCGGCCGACACCATCAAGGCGACCAGCATCGTGGCGCGTCGGGTCATGGTTTGCCGTCCGCGCTATCCATGCGACATCCGAGTCGGAGTGCGTTCGCGTTCCGGATCCTGCATCGCCAGGTCGACGTCGACATCAGTCGGGACCGGCGGACCGACCGGCACGCCGAGCAGGTCCGGCACCTTCCACTCGACATCGATGTCGGCCAGCGGGTCGTAGCGATGCTCGGCCTCCTGGACGTCGGCGTACTGACCGGTCGTGATGGCGGCGATGTTGTAGAGCGACTCGGTGTTCTGGTCGTAGTAGCGACCGTGGTCGGCGACGTTCCACCGGTCGTCCCGGTCGAGACTCTCCGCCTGGAAGCGGTTGGCGCCGAAGTCGTCCTCGGCGGGATCGTTGCCCATCAGCTCCACCCCGGGGAGCAGATCGGCGGCGACACCAGTCGGATCGGTCCAGCCGGTGCGGCCCAGCGAGGTCACGAAGTCGCGACTGGCGCTGCCGACCCAGGTGTGGTCGTGACCGGTGGTCAGGTCACCGGCGTCGTCGACCGGCACACCCGGGCCGCCGGTCAGGATCAGATCGTTGGCGTCGAGACCGAACTCTGCGGCAGCGATCCCGGCCGTCGTGCTGCCGTAGGAGTTGCCGATCACGGTGAGATGCGCCGGATCATCGCTGCGTGCGGCGCGCAGGCCCTCGACGTCGGCCGCCAACTGCTCGGCGCCGGTGCGCGCCATCTCTTGGTTGACCACGCCGATGATGTCGGGGTTGCGGAGGCTGGCGCCGCTCGGCGTGTCGTAGCCGATCCAGTCGAGCACGGCGACGGTGTCGCCGCTGGCCCAGCGCGACTCGTCGTAGACGTTCAACGAGCGGCCCGCGCTCATGACCTGCACGTTGCTGCCCATGCCGGGCACGGTGACCGCGACGTGGCTGGCCGTGTCGAGGTTGCCGGTCGCGATCGCCAGCCGCCCGTCGCCGTCGAACGCGTACGGCTCGTAGATGTAGAGCTGGGCCTGGGTGTGCTCGCCCGTGATCGGGTCGATGTGCGACTCGCGGGCATCGATGTTGCGGATCGCCGTGCGAATGTTGGCCAGCGCCTCCCGCTCGAGGCCGGTCAGCGTGCCGTCGCGCTCCTTCTCCGCCAGGCGAGCGAGATCGTCGGTCATCACGAGCCGATTGGCCTCGTCGCGAGTCTCCGCCGGCAGTCCGTCGGCGTTGCCGAGCTGCTCGGGACGGGCGGCCATCACCACGACCTGCTGCGCCAGGGACAGCGAGTCCCACCACCGCCGAATCGCCTCGGGGTCGCCGCCCGACGGCCTGTTGGCCAGGGCCGACCGCAATGCCCGAGAGTCGAGCACATCGAGCGGGAGAACGAAGCCGTGGCTGCGGAGGAACCTCACGTCCTCGGCGTTGGGTCCACGCTCCAGCATCCCGGCCACTCTGGCCGCGGCGGCGTCGAGCTCTGCTTCGAGCCGGGCCTGCTCGGCTGACAGCCGCTGGAACTTCTCAGCGCGACCGGTCGACATCACGTCGAACTCGCCCTCGTGCACCTGGGCGTTGATCCAGTCGATGCCGCGGTTGTAGGTCTGCACCGCCTGCGCGAAGTAGATCACCGCCCCGCTGGCGAACCGTGCGGTTCTCGCGACGCGGGCGCCGCGGTGGACGGCTGGCTCGGGAGCCCTGCCCATCGGAAACGTGAGGTCGCCGTCGACGGCGTCGACCGCCCGATTCACACCCCCGCGAATCTCGGAGACTGTCGCGTCGGCGTCGCCAGCCGTAGTGATCAGCTGGGCTGCGATCCCGACCAGCTCCTCTGGTGGGCTCGGATAGTGAGGGAACAACTCGGCCATGGAGACCCCTTCCGCCTGTCCTGACGTTAAGTCGGACCGGGGTCACGCTGACTCGGGCCATCCGGGCTGTGGACCGCCCCCGCCGGGGCCGGCCCTGTGGACGATGGTGCGCCCACGATCCGTTCTCGCGAGGCCCGGACGGCGCGAGCCACGACGCAGGTGCCTCAGCTCTCGGTGTCCGGTGCGAACTGCGGGTTGCCGCCAGGCGGGCCGGCCGGAAAGTCTCGAGTGACGTCGCCGGTCTGACCCTCCGGGACCGTGTTGCTCCACGCGAGATTGCCGTCGGGTCCCACGACCACCATCTGGCCGTCACGTACCGCCTTCGCGATGAGGTTCGCGAGCTCCTCGTGGCTCGCATTGGAGTTCTCCACCGCGATCCGGCGCCCGACCTCGTTGTTGTAAAGGTCCATGGCCTCGCGTATTTGCGGATTTCCTGGCAATCCCTCGTGCGCGTTCGTGTAGTCCCGGGCCCAGGGCTCGCCGAAGTGGCGGGTCATCATCGCGCTCCAGTACGCGTGCCGGAACGCGTCGTTGTGGTTGTCGTCCTGGTCTTCGGGGAGGAACCGTTGGTCCGCGACCTGGTACGCCTCCTCATACATGTCTCCGAAGGCTTTCAGGTCGAACACGTCGAGCCGGTTGAGCATCTCGGCCTCGGTGGCGGTGACCTGCTTCGGATCGGTCCAGATGTTCCAGGGCCAGCTCGGCTCCCATTGGAGGACGCCGCCCGGATCGTCTCGTACCTGGTACCACTCGAGGATCTGCTCCAAGCTCGGCCAGCGAGCGTCGCCATCCCCCTCGCCGGGTCGGAAGGGCAAGGCCGCGCCCGCCGTAGCCGGGAGGTAGCCCTGGCTGCGGAGGAATGCCATGTCGGCGTTGTTCGGGCCGCGTTGGAGCAGGTTGGCAACGGCGATCGCCTCGCCGTCGAGTACGGCCCTGAGTCGGGCCTGTTCGGCTCTGAGCTCGCGGAGCCGTTGCGCTCCGCCTGCGGTGGCGTCGACGTTGCCTTCGGTGATCTGGGCGTTGAGCCGGTCGATGCCGCGGTTGTAGGTGGTGACCGCCTGGGCGAAGTAACTGATCGCGCCGCTGCCGAAGTGCGAGACGGCAGCGACACTGTCACCGGTCCGCAGCACCGGCGGCGCCGCCGTCGCCATCGGCGCGGTCAGCTCCCCGTCGACCGCGGCTTGAGCCGTCGTGGCGGTGCCGCTGACGCCTTGGACCAGGGTGTTGACGCCGCTGGCTTGGCGAGACAGCTGATTGG
>JALDXR010000171.1:0-7349 GCA_032154865.1 Nocardioidaceae bacterium | reverse complement strand
ACCCGGGCCTGCTTGTGGATCTCGTCGTCGTGGCTGACCGGGATGTCCTGGGCCCACCGCACCGGCTCGTACGGGATCCGCAGCGACCGGAAGATCGAGTCGTAGAAATCGTCCTCGCCGAGCAGCAGTTGGTGTACGCGGCGCAGGAACTCGCCGGACTGCGCGCCTTGGATCACGCGATGGTCGTAGGTCGACGTCAGCGTCATCATCTTCGAGATCGCCAGGTCGGCGATGGTGTGCTCGGACGCGCCCTGGAACTCCGGCGGGTACTCCATCGAGCCCACCCCGATGATGCAGCCCTGGCCTTTCATGAGCCGCGGCACGGAGTGGTTGGTGCCGATCGTGCCGGGGTTGGTCAGGGTCACCGTGGTGCCCTGGAAGTCCTCGACGGTCAGCTCGCCGGCCCGGGCGCGGCGGATGATGTCCTCGTACGCGCCCCAGAACGCGGCGAAGTCCATCGACTCCGCGGCCTTGATCGAGGGGACGACCAACTGGCGCGATCCGTCGGACTTCTGCAGGTCGATGGCCAGACCGAGGTTGATGTGGCCGGGCTTCAGCAGGGTCGGCTTGCCGTCGACCTCGTCGTATCCGACGTTCATCTCGGGCATCGACTTCAGCGCCTGGACGAGTGCGAAGCCGATGATGTGGGTGAACGAGACCTTGCCGCCACGGGCGCGGCGCAGGTGGCTGTTGATGACGATGCGGTTGTCGATCAGCAGCTTGACCGGGACCGAGCGCACGCTGGTCGCCGTCGGCACCTCGAGCGACGCGTTCATGTTCAGCGCGGTCCGGGCGGCCGCTCCCCTGAGGCGGACCTGCTCGGCCTCGCCGGTGGCGGCCGGTCGCTGCGATCGGACCGGCTGGTCCTTCGGGACCGGCTTGGCCGCCGGTTGCTTCGGTGCGGGCTCCGGCTGCTTGGTTGCTGGCTCTGCCGGCTTCGTCGCGGGCTCCGCTGGTCTGGTCGCGGGTTCCTGGCGCTTGGTGGCCGGCGCAGCGGGCTTCGCGGGCGCCGACGCGGATGTGGCCGACGCGGACGTGGTCGGGGTCGCGGACGCGGTCGGGGTCGCGTTGGCCGACTCGGTCGGCGGCCGGTCGCCGAGATCCCGGAAGAACGCGAGCCACTCCTTGTCGACCGAGTCAGGGTCTTGCCGGTAGCGCTCGTACATCTCCTCGACCAGCCACTCGTTGGCGCCGAACGCCGCTAACGGACTGCCCTGGGAAGCAACGGGTTTGTCTTGCGAGGCCACGACCTGGATCGCCCTCTCCCCTGTGACCGACGGTAAGAATGTGACAGGACAAGGCTAATCCCCCGGACAAGCGGCCGGAGGGGCGCAGTCCTCTAAAAGGCCCGATTCGGATCACCTACGGTCAGGCCGACGATGATCCGGCGAATGGGTGGGTGCTGGTCATCGTCGGGATTCTTCCCCTCAGCGGGTGCGTCGACGGCGGACGTCTATCCGTTTTGTCGGGTCCACGGCTGACCTGATCACCGACGCCGCGTTTGACACCTCAGGCCAGCCCGCCATGCTGGGGCGAGTGACTGACCTACGGCGACGACTGGCCGTACCCGCAGCGGCCCTGGCTCTGCTGGTCGGTGGCTGCTCCGACGACGGCGACGACGATGCTTCGCCGCCCGAACCCGCAGATCAAGGCGGGTCCACGACCCTTCGGCAACGGCCGGCCGCCCTGGACGTCGAGATCGCACGTCTGGCCGGTGCTTTGCCCAAGGCCGAGGCCCGCGATCTGAATCAGCGGCTCGGGCGGGTCGTCGGCACCTGGTTCGACGGCGGCTTCGCCGGCGACTACCCACGTCAGAACTTCAGCGGCTATGCCTCGTTCACCAAGGGAGCGGCCCGACTGGCCAAGCAAAGCGCCGGTGTGACCACCAACGCCCAGCTGGGACCGCAGTGGGTGGACGCCGTGCCGACCCGGCGGCGGGTGCGCCTGTTCGTCTTCGCTCCCGGTCACCGGCCGTCCGGAGCGACCGCCGAGGTCGAGCTCGTGATGGTCGGGGTCGACGAGACCGGATCGGCCGCCGAGCTGGCCCTCACCGGCAAGCTCTATCTCACCAAGAACAAGACCGGCTGGCGGATCTTCGGCTTCGACCTGAATCGATCGGTCGGCAAACCGGGCGACTACGCCGCTCGCCAGCGCGCCGCGCGGCAACAGCAACAGAAGCAGCAATCGAAGCCTGAGCAGAAGCAGAAGCAGAGGAAGCCCGAGCCGAAGAAGGATCGGCCCAAGCGCGACACGCCACGATCGAACGGACCGGAGGGGCACCGATGAGGATCCCGATGTCAGCCGTCGTGAGACACGGCCGCCGGTTCGTCGTGCTGGGTGTGCTCCTCGCGCTGGTCGCGGTGGTCGTTCCCGACGCCGGCCGGCAACGCTTCGACGCCAGCCTGATGAAGGTCGAGGGAGCGACCGGCGTCGACACCGATCCGGGCGTGGTGTGGATCCTCGCGCTCGGCTCGGACGCCCGGCGCGGCCAGGCCCCGCTGAGCAGCCGGGCCGACACCATCCAGCTGGTGGGGTTCAACCCGCACACCGGTCACGCCACGATCATCGGCGTCCCGCGGGACTCGTACGTCAACATCCCCGGTCATGGGCGCGACAAGATCAACGCGTCGATGGTCTACGGCGGACCGCAGCTGACGGCGAAGGCGGTTGCGGACATGGTCGGCATCGCACCGGACTACGTGTTCACGACGAGCTTCTGGGGCTTTCGGCGCATGGTGTGGCGGATGGGCGGCGTCCGGGTGTGGTCGCGGCACAGCTTCGCGCTTCCGCTGGGCAAGTTCCACCACGGCTGGAACCGGGTCGACAACGGCGTCAAGGCCCTGGTGTTCGTACGGGAGCGCCATCAACTGCCCGGTGGCGACTTCGACCGGTCGTACAACCAGGCCCGCTTCCTCATCGACGGACTGCGCCGGGCGCTCACCGTGACCCGGGACCCGGGTGCCTTGGAGGGGCTCCTGCTCACCTTCGTCGAGCAGACCGACATCGACGTCAACCCGGTCGAGCTCTATCGGCTCTCACGGGCCGTGCTCGAGATCGATCCGGGCAAGGTCAGGCAGTGTGTGATCGGCGGCAGCACCGGCTACGCCGGCAGTGCGAGTGTCGTCTTCCCGAACCTGTCCCAGGCGCACAGTCTCGCCCGACGGGCCGGCCCAGACGGTCGTCTCGAAGGGCACTGCTGAGCTTGCGTCGGGCCAGGTCGTCGGCCCCGCGGTCTCGGCGGAGGTACCGTCGATGACGTGACTCAATCCAGCGGCGGCCCCGTCCGCGTGACTCGCAATCCCGATCGGCAGCGCTACGAGATCTGGTCCGGTGACGAACTCGCCGGTTACAGCCGCTACAACGAGCGGGATCAGCTCACGGTCTTCACTCATACGCAGATCGACTCGGCCTTCTCGGGCCAGGGCCTGGGTTCGACCCTCGTACGGGAGTCGCTCGACGACGCCGTACGTCGGGGTCGGACCATCGTGCCGGTGTGTCCGTTCGTGACCCGGGTGTTGCGCGGCACGTCGGACTACGACGACCACGTCCGCTGGCCGGAGGCCGCCCGCCATGAGTAACGTCGACACCCGCCCGACCGAGACGCCATGTCATTCGGTGGATGCTCGCGGGCCGGTCGTCGAACGTTATGAGTCCCGGGTCGTCCCACTCGGTGGCATCCGCGGGATCGAGGTCCATCGCCTGCTGCCGCAGCGGGCGCTTCCCACCGTCGGGGCATGGTGCTTCCTCGACAAGTTCGGCCCACAGCGCGATGACATGCGGGTGCTGCCGCATCCGCACACCGGCCTGCAGACGGTGACCTGGCCGTTGGCCGGCCGGATCCGGCACCGGGACAGTCTCGGCAACGACGTCGAGATCGAGCCGGGACAGCTCAACCTCATGACCAGCGGCCACGGCATCTCGCACTCGGAGTTCTCGCTCGGCGACCGGCCGCTGCTCGACGGCCTACAGCTTTGGGTGGCGCTACCGGCCGGCTCCGCATCCGTCGAGCCCGCCTTCGAACGTCATGTCGATCTGCCTCGGCACCAGGCCGACGGCCTGCGGGCCACGGTCTTGATGGGTGAGCTCGCGGGGGTCGAGTCGCCGGCGACGACGTACAGTCCGCTGCTCGGGGCCGAGCTGGAGCTCGATGCCGGGGCGACGGCGACTCTTCCGCTACGACCGGACTTCGAGCACGGCGTACTCCTTCTCGAGGGTGCACTCGCGACGGGCGGCACCGAACTCGAACCCGACGTCCTCCTCTATCTCGGCAACGGTCGCGATGAGCTCGAGCTGTCCGCCACGGCCGAGTCCCGATTGCTGTTGCTTGGTGGCGAGCCGTTCACCGACGACCTCGTCATGTGGTGGAACTTCGTCGGCCGAAGCCACGACGAGATCGTGGCCGCCCGGTCCGATTGGGAAGGCATGGGCGGCCGCCGGTTCGGTCTGGTGGCCGGCCATGACGGCGACCGAGTGCCCGCTCCCGAGCTGCCTGCGGTGCGCCTGGCTCCCCGCCGTCGGCGCTGACGTGCAACCCTCCGACGAGTAGCGCACCTCACACTCGGTATCACAGGAGCGGCTGTCGGGCTCTTGTCAAACAGCTATCCGACGGTGCGACGGGGGGACGGGGGCGCGCCGGCGGATAGCCCATATGGCGAACCGTCACGGGTCTCGGGGCCGTGACGTGGCGTCCTTCATCAGACGGGCCGTACCCCCACCGGGGTCGGCCCGTCTGGTGTTACGGACGGCGGATCCGCGACGCGGCGGAGAGCGGAATTCACTGCCAGGGAAGGGCGGAGCGCTCCGACCAGTAGTCGTCGGCCGACTCGGCGAGCGCGGCGAGCTGCTCGCGGTCGTGGTCGGTCAGTCGCATCGTCGTCGCTTCCAGGTTGTCCCGCAGCTGCTCAACCGTCGCCGGGCCGATCAGAACCGTGTCGGCCCAGGACTGATCGAGTACGGCGGCGATGGCGACGGCGGCCGGGCTCACTCCGTGATGGCCGGCGATCCGGGCGAGCGGCACCGGTGGCTGCGACGCGAGTCGGCCGTTGGCCATCGTCTCCTTGGTGAGTACGTGCGCTCCGGCGTCGTGGGCTCGGTCCAGCGCCGGACCCACAGACGGTTCGAGAACGTTCCAGGTCGACTGGACCGCGGTGAAGACGGGCCGTCCGTCGGACCGCAACGCGAGTGCCCGGTCGACCGCCTCGGCCTGTCGCGATCCCGATGTCGAGAACCCCACCCGGACGCCTTCGTCGGTGAGATCCGCGAGCGCGTCCTGTAACGGCCGATCGGTGAACACCGGGCTGTCCGGCGTCAGCGAATGCACCTGGTAGAGGGCGATCCGTTCGCCAAGGAGCTCGCGGCTCTCGGTCCACTGCCGAGTGAACTGGTTCAGCGAGTGTTCCTTGACTTCGTGGACGTCGACGTCCATGCGCCAGTCGCCGACGTACGCGTAGCCCCACTTGCTCGAGACGGTCACGTCGGTCACGTCGCGGGCGTCGAGCCAGCCGCCGAGGAACTCCTCGGAACGGCCGTAGGAGCGCGCGACGTCGATCCATCGGACACCCGCCGCGTAGGCAGCGTCGAGCACCTGCCAGCTGGCTGTCCGCATCGCGTCGACCGTGCGTTCGCGGGGCAGGTCACGGTCCCGGCCGAGGTTGATGTACGCCGGCCGACCGAGCGCGGCCAGGCCCAGGCCAACCCGCATCTCTCGCCTCCGTCGACCGCCCGCGGATGCCGCTCATGGCAAGGTGCCCCCAGCAGGATTCGAACCTGCGCACCCGGCTCCGGAGGCCGGTGCTCTATCCCCTGAGCTATGGGGGCCCGGTGACCACGCGAGCGTAGCGCAGCGCCCCGCATGTGACAGCGTGTGGGCGGCGGCCACCCGACGGAAGGACTGGTATGACCGGCGTGAACATGGCGTTGGGCACGATGTACTTCGGCACCCGTCTCGACGACGCCGACGCGTTCGCGCTGCTCGATCGGTTCGTCGACGCCGGCGGCAGCATCATCGACACGGCCGACTGCTATGCGTTCTGGATCGATCCGTCACGGCACGGTGGCCAGAGCGAGTCGGTCATCGGCCGCTGGCTGGACCGTCGGCCGGGGCGGCGAGACTCGGTCTTCCTCAGTACGAAGGTCGGTGCCGAGCCGCTCGCCGACGACGCGTGGCCCGCGCATCGCCAGGGCCTGTCGGCGACCGCGATCGCGAAGGGCATCGAGGGCAGCCTGCGTCGGCTGGGAACCGACCGGGTCGACCTCTACTGGGCGCATCTGGAGGATCGCGATGTCGAGCTCGAGGAGACCGTCGAGGCGATGGCCGATCTGGTCGCCGCGGGCCGGGCCACTCGGCTCGGTGCCTCCAATCACCCGGCCTGGCGGGTCGAACGGGCTCGCCAGATCGCGGCCGGTCGAGGCTGGGAGCCCTACTCCGCCGTCCAGCTCAGCTACTCCTACCTCCAGCCGCGGCCGCTGGCGCCGGTCGACGGGCAGGATCATCGGTTCGGCATGGCCGGGGCCGAGGCGGTCGACCACGCGGCGAGCGATCCGGGCCTGTGGCTGTGGGCGTACAGCCCGCTGCTGCGCGGCAGCTACGCCCGCCCGGATCGCCCCTTCGCTGAGGCCTACGACCATCCGGGTACGACGCGGCGGCTGGCCGTGCTGGGCGAGGTGGCCGAGGAGATCGGCGCGACCCGCAACCAGGTCGTGCTGTCCTGGCTGGCCGGAGGTGAGCCCGCCATCACTCCGATCGTCGGCGTGAGCAGCGCCGAGCAGTTGGACGAGGCGATCGCGGGAGTGGCGATCGAGCTCACCGACGAGCAGCGGCAGCGCCTCGACGCCGCGACCTAGGGCTCGGCAAGGCGACCGGCGGCTGGTCCGGATCGTGATTCAGGCGGTGTGTCCAGCGCACCCGGTGCTCACCGAACCCGGCGGCGTGCGCGCCCGCGTGACCCGACGGCCGCCGGCACCGGTACGAGGGGGAGTAGAGGTCACGACAGGAGTCGACGTAACTGGTGTACGCGAACTCGAGGTCCAAACGTTCGTCGAAGCTCATCGGAGCCATCCCTCCGGACCGCGGTATCGGCCGCCCGTGTCGGTCCCGGATGACTGCAGTGTGACAGTCCGGCCGGTCGTCGTCCCGCATCGCGATCGGCGTGGCGGCGATCGGTCCGAGGTGGCTCCGACGCCGCTGGTGGGGCCGGGCGTACCGGCCCCACCGGCATCGTCGGGGTGGTGGTTATCGGATGAGTCCGTGCGGGTCGAGGACGTATTTGCGTGCGGCGCCGTTGTCGAAGTCGGTGTAGCCCTGTGGGGCTTGGTCGAGTGGGATGACGGTCGCGTTGACGTTTTTCGCG
>JALDXR010000170.1:0-7350 GCA_032154865.1 Nocardioidaceae bacterium | reverse complement strand
CTCAAGACCTATGGCCAAGCCCGCACCCGCCGACATCGCGGACCTCAAGCGACTGGTCAACGGTCGCCATACGGGTCCGCACGATCTCCTGGGGCCTCACCTCCACGACGGTGCCCTGACGATCCGGACCCTGCGTCCGTTCGCCCGGTCGGTGACCATCGACTATGGCGACGGAGAGGTCGAGCTCACCCACGAGTACGAAGGCGTCTGGGTCGGGACGATCGACTCCGACGAACTGGTCGACTATCGCGTGCTCGTCGACTACGGGGACGGCATCACTCACCGGCTCGACGAGCCGTACCGCTTTCTGCCCACCCTCGGCGAGCTCGACCTGCATCTGATCGCCGAAGGACGGCACGAGGAGCTCTGGAAGGCGCTGGGAGCCCGTCCCCGCGGCTACGACTCGCCCGGCGGCCAGGTCGACGGTACGGCGTTCGCGGTGTGGGCACCCAATGCCGCCGCCGTCCGCGTCGTCGGCGATTTCAACGGCTGGAACGGCACCGCCCATCCGATGCGCGCACTCGGCTCGTCCGGGGTCTGGGAGCTGTTCATCCCCGAGGTCGGCCAAGGGGCGATGTACAAGTTCGAGGTGCTCGGCGCCGACGACCATTGGCGGCTGAAGGCCGACCCGATGGCGTTCGCCACCCAGATTCCGCCGGACACCGCGTCCCGCGTCTACGCCAGCAACTACACCTGGGGCGACGGCGACTGGATGACCGAGCGGGCCGAGGGCGGCTGGCACGCGCGCCCGATGAGCATCTACGAGATGCACCTCGGGTCGTGGCGGCAGGATCAGACCTATCAGGGGCTGGCCAAGGAACTCGTCGACTACGTCACCGAGATGGGCTTCACGCACGTGGAGTTCCTGCCCGTGATGGAGCACCCGTTCGGCGGCTCATGGGGCTACCAGGTCAGCAGCTACTACGCGCCGACGGCCCGCTTCGGCGAGCCCGACGACTTCCGGGCGCTGGTCGATGCGCTGCACCGGGCCGGGATCGGCGTCATCGTCGACTGGGTCCCGGCGCACTTCCCGAAGGACGTGTGGGCGCTGGCGCGATTCGACGGCACCGCGCTCTACGAGCACGCCGACCCGAGGCGGGGCGAACATCCTGACTGGGGCACCTACATCTTCGACTACGGCCGGCCCGAAGTACGCAACTTCCTCGTCGCCAACGCGGTCTACTGGCTCGAGGAGTTCCACATCGACGCTCTACGGGTCGATGCCGTCGCGTCGATGATCTACCTGGACTACTCCCGGGCGGCCGGCGAGTGGACGCCCAACACCTACGGCGGCCGGGAGAATCTCGATGCGGTCGAGTTCCTGCAGGAGATGAACGCCACCTGCTTTCGGCGGGTGCCCGGCGCCACCACCATCGCCGAGGAGTCGACGTCGTGGCCCGGCGTCACCCGGCCCACGGATCTGGGCGGTCTCGGCTTCGGCTTCAAGTGGAACATGGGCTGGATGCACGACACGCTGCGCTACCTCGCGCACGATCCCGTCCACCGCCAGTTCCACCACCAGCAGATGACCTTCGCGATGATGTACGCGTACTCGGAGAACTTCGTCCTCCCGCTGTCGCACGACGAGGTCGTCCACGGCAAGGGATCGATGGTCCGCAAGATGCCGGGCGACCGCTGGCGGCAGCTGGCCAACCTGCGGGCCTATCTGGCGTACATGTGGGCGCACCCCGGCAAACAGCTGATCTTCATGGGCACCGAGCTCGGCCAGGAGTCCGAGTGGTCCGACGAGCGTGAGCTCGACTGGTGGCTGCTCGAGAAGGCCGAGCACGCCGGCCTCCGGTCGATGGTGACCGACCTCAACCGCACCTACCGGGACGCGCCGGCGATGTGGATCCGCGACAACGAGCCCGAGGGCTTCGCCTGGATCGACGCCAACGACGCATCGAGCAATGTGCTGAGCTTCACCCGCTATGGGTCCGACCCGGACGACGTGCTGGTCTGCGTCTCCAACTTCAGCGCGATGCCCCGTGAGAACTACCTGCTGGGGTTGCCGCGGGCAGGGGAGTGGCGCGAGGTGATCAACACCGACGGCGAGAACTACGGCGGCTCCGGCGTCGGCAACCTCGGCGAGGTCACGGCCGACGAGCCGGGGCGGCACGGCCAGCCAGCCTCGGCCCGGATCCGGGTGCCACCGCTCGGCACCCTCTGGCTGCAGCCGGCCTGAGTCGCGGCGAGCCGGCGACGGGTACCGTGACAGCGTGTCCGAGACCCGCTTGGGATCGACCCCGCTGCGCGACGGGGACGTCGCCGTACGGCTGCTGGACCGGGTCGATGTCGCGCTGCTGAGCTTCGCCGTGGAGCATGCCGACGAGACGGCCGGCTCGGTCAACCTCCGGCGCATCGACGACGCTCGCGGCGAGTTGACCTGGACACTGGACTCCTCGTACCGGGGCCGCGGCATCGGCGTGCGGGCCGTCCGGCTAGTCCTCGGCTACGCCTTCGAGGGATTGGGACTGACCCGGGTCGAGGCGTTTGTCGATCCCGGCAACCTGGCCGCCCTCCGGCTCGCCTCTCGAGCCGGGCTACGACGAGAGGGACTTGTCCGCGGGGTCGGCGTACGCGACGGGGTTCGGCAAGACAGCATCCTGCTGGCCCGGCTCGCCGACGATCCGCCGCCGGTCTCACGAGCCGGGTTCGTCCACGTGCTCAACGCCGCCCTGCCGCGCAAGCGCGTCATCACCCAGGGCCTGCTGCGCAACGAGCGCGACGAGTACCTGCTGTGCGAGCTGACGTACAAGCCGGAATGGGACCTGCCGGGTGGTGTCGTGGAGCCGGGCGAGTCGCCGGCGACCGGTCTGGCCCGCGAGATCCGCGAGGAGCTCGGCCTCGAGCTGGCCCCGACGCGGATGACCGCGATCAACTGGCTCCCGGCCTGGCGCGGCTGGGACGACGCCTGCATCGTGCTGTTCGACCTCGGCACTCTCCCGGCCTCCGCAGTCCAGCAGATGCAGCTGGAACCCGCCGAGATCCGCGACGTCCACTGGTGCGATCTCGGCCGCGTCGCCGAGCGTGGCACCGCAGCCACGAACCGGCTGCTGCACTTTCTCGCCTCGGCCGACGGCGACGGGCCGTACTACCTCGAGGACGGCAGCCGCGCCGACCGGACCAGGTGACCTGCGGGGATATCCCGGAGGCGCGCTGTCCCCTCGACGCTCTAGGATGCTCGGGTCATGTTCACAGCGACGCTCGCCGTGGTGCTGGGTCTCGGGGTTGCCTTGGCGCCGGGACCGTCTCTCGCGCTGGCCTCCGCCAACACCCTGCGGGGCGGTCTGCGATCCGGGGTCGTCAGCACGATCGCGGCGTCGATGGCCGACCTGCTCATCGCCGTCCTCGCCGTCATCATCCTGTTCGGCGTCGGGGATCGGGTCGCCAGCACGATCGGAGTCATCGGCGGCATCATGATCTTCGGGCTCGGTCTCGACGCTCTCATCGTGGCGTCCCGGCGCGACCCGGTGCCGCGAAGCGCCGCCACCCACCGGAAGTTCCTGCAGGCCGCGCTCGTCGAGTTCGGCCTCCCCCAGGCGCTGCTGTTCGGCCTGATCGTGGTCGGTCCGGTCATCACGCATCTGCGCGACAGTGGTGAGGCGTGGCCGTGGGCGTTGGTCGCCTTCATGGTGGCCGGCCTGGTGGTGGCGCGGCTCGCCGTCGTGATCCGCGTCGCGCACACCGACCGGCCGCTCGACCGCTCGAGCTATCGCCTCATCTGCCGGCTGGTGGGCGCCGCCCTGATGATCACCGGCGTCATCATGGTCGTCTGGCTCGGCCAGTACGCGTTGGACATCTAGGTCAGTACCCGACGCCGTCGACGACGCCGCCGTACTGTCCGAGCGCGACCGGCAGGCCCTCGTCCGGCGGGATGTACACCAGGATCTGGTGGTAGTAGCGCAGCTCGCCGATGCTGTAGAGCCGACCGGACAGGAAGGCCTTCTGCTCCGATCCCTCCGGCCAGTTGATGTAACGCCCCTTCTCGATCTCGTAGCGATCGACCCGGTACAGCGTGCCGAACACGAGGGCACCGCCGTCGGCGGACCGCAGGGCGTACTGCACCGTTCGAGGGGTCCATTGCTGGGTGAAGTTGACGCCCTGGACCTGCTTCTGCTCGGCCGCGACCTGGCGCATCTGGGTGATGAAGGAGTCGTCGCTCACCTTGGACTCGGCGTCCGGCGGGTTGTTGAGCGTTGCCGCGTAGGCGTCGACGGCCGCCTGCGGCGACATCGCCAGGCCGTCGGCGCGGAAGGGGTCCACCGGCTTCAGCGCATCGGTGTCGTCCAGGTCGAACGCGGGGAGCTGCGTGGTCGGCAGGATCTCCGGACTCGCGACCATCTGCCACCCCGTCGTCGACGACTCGCGCTGGAAGATCTGCACCTTGATCAGGTCGCGTACGCCGTCCTCGACGACCGCCACGAACCACAGCGGGTACGAATCGAGCCGCGGTGCGTAGACGTCAAGGATCCGCAGGCTCTGGGTATCGTCCGGCGCCTTGGACATCAGCAGCCGCCGCGCCACCATCATTGCCCCCGCGTCGATCGCCAGCACGGCGCCCGACTCCACCTGGGTCAACGGTGCCTCGTCGAGCAGTTCCAGTGCACTCTTGCGGACCGTGCGGTAGCGGTCGTAGATCGCCTCGGCCTCGGCCTCGGACGCCGCCACCTTCGTGACGCCATGGGAGTCCTTGGGATGGGGCACGGCGCAACCGGCGACGAGCATGGCGCCCGCCATGACGGCGACCCACAGCCGACGAATCACCACCGCTCCCCCTCCTCCGCGTACTCCGCTTCGTCCTCTGTCTCGTCCGCGACGCGAACCATCGAACGGCCCTGGAACGCGATCCAGCCGAACAGACCGAGCCCGACCGCGAACCCCACCATCCCGAGTCCGATGCCGAAGCCGCCATCGAGCTCGTACACCGCGGTCACCCGCATGCCTCCGAGATCACCGCCTCCGATCGCGATGACGGCGAGCCCAAAGGCCTGCTCGGGAAGCTCCACGGTCAGCGTCGCCGATCCGGTGCCTTCCCCGCGGGCCACCCACCAGTCCAGCTTGCCAGGCGCGATCGGCAGGCGGTTCTCGCCGACGACGTCCTCGGTCTCGATGGTCCACGGCGGCCGGAAGTCAGTGACCTCCGTGCGATGGGTCGTCGCGACGTAGTCCGCGAGGTCGACCGAGTTCGCCGCCCCCACGAAGATCTCCTGCCCCGGCTCCACCTCCACCGTCAGCGTGATGGTGGGTCCGGCCCAGCTGAGAACGTCCGGTCTCGTGATCAGGACCGGCGCATTGGTCTCGATCTCATGCGGACCGGTCGCTGTCCGATTGTCGGTCCCCAACAGGATCGCGAGACCGGCACCCGCGATGGCGGTGATCACGGCGATCACGATGAGCACAATGCCCACGAACCGCCGCATGGTTGGTTGCGCCCTTGGCTCAGAACAGGGCGCTGGACAGGGCCCGGCGAGCCGACCCCACCCTCGGATCGTCCGGTCCGACCGCCTCGAACAGTTCCAGCAGGTGCTCGCGGACTCGGTTGCGGTCGTCCCCGGCCGTCCGGCGTACGGCGTCGATCAGTCGCCGGAAGGCGTCGTCGACATGGCCGCCGAGGACGTCGAGGTCGGCCGCCAGCAACTGGGCGTCGACGTCGGCGGGATCGGCGGCCGCGGCCGACCGAGCGGCATCGGCATCAGCGCCCTTGGTCCGTTGCATCAGCTTGGCCCCGGCCAGGCGACCCAGTGCCTCGGAGTCCGACGGGCTGGCGTCCACGACGCGCTGGTAGGCCGCGATCGCGCCGTCGATGTCGTCGGCGGCCAGCGCGGCATCCGCTTCGGCGAACCGCGGATCGTCTCCCGTGTCGTCGTCAGCCGCCTCGTCGGCCTGCGTTGCCCGCGGCTGCGCCCGGCCGGTGACACCGTTGGCGACCGCGGCCTGGACGAGTTGGTCGAGCACCGTACGGGCTTCGGCTTCGTCGGTCGTCGGCGGAATCTGGGCGACCGGTTGGCCTCGCAGCAGCGCGACGATGAAGGGCACGCCCTGGGCGCCGACCGCCTGGGCGACCTGCGGGGCGGCGTCGACGTCGACCCTGGCCAGGAGGAACCGTCCGTCATAGGCGTCGGCGAGCTTAGTGAGCACCTCGTTGACCTGGATGCTGGTCGGGGCCCGGGACGACCACAGTGACAAAACGACCAGATGACTGAGTGAGGCTTCGGCGAGCGCGGCCACCTCACTGGGATCGGAGACGTCGACCGCGAAGCTGCTGCTGCCGGAGGGCGACTCAGCGCCACTCAGGCCCGACAGATCGACGGCACCGGGACGGGAGAACTGCTCGGAGGTCATGCGGCCATTGTTGCTGAGTGGGCTCGTCAGAACCTCGCGGGCTCGCGATAGTCGCCCCACTCGGCGCGGAGCGCGGCGCAGATCTCACCGAGCGTCGCCTCGTGGCGGGCGGCCTCCAGCATGCTCGGGATGAGGTTGTCCGACGTACGCGCCACCGCGATCATCGCCGACAGGGCGGCATCGACCTCGGACTGCTCGCGGGCGTTGCGCCGCCGATGGAGCTGGGCTACCTGCTCCACCTCGACCTCGTGCGAGACCCGCAGGATCTCCAGGTCGCCGCTCACCGAGTCGTGATGGCCGTTGACGCCGACGATCTTCTTCTCGCCCTTCTCGAGCGCGGTCTGGTAGCGGAACGCGGCCTCGGCGATCTCGGACATGAACCAGCCGTCCTCGATGCCGCGCAGGATGCCGGACGTCATCGGTCCGATCTTGTGCTTGGCGTCGGCGCCACCGCCCATCTCGATGATCTTGGCGAAGGTCTCCTCGGCCTCGGCCTCGATCTTGTCGGTCAGCGCCTCGACGTACCACGAACCGCCGAGCGGGTCCGCGACGTTGACCACGCCGGTCTCCTCCATCAGCACCTGCTGAGTACGCAGGGCGATCTCGGCTGCCTGCTCGGTGGGCAGCGCGAGTGTCTCGTCGAGTGCGTTGGTGTGCAGCGAGTTGGTGCCGCCGAGCACCGCGGCGAGCGCCTCGACCGCCGTGCGTACGACGTTGTTGTAGGGCTGTTGCGCGGTCAGCGAGACCCCGGCCGTCTGGGTGTGGAAGCGCAGCCACTGCGCCTTCTCCGTCTTCGCGCCGTAGGTGTCACGCATCCAACGGGCCCAGATCCGCCGGGCCGCGCGGAACTTCGCGATCTCCTCGAAGAAGTCCAGGTGGCTGTCGAAGAAGAACGACAGACCCGGCGCGAAGACGTCGATGTCGAGACCGCGGGACAGCCCGAGCTCGACGTACCCGAACCCGTCGGCCAGCGTGTACGCCAGCTCCTGCCCGGCCGTCGAACCC
>JALDXR010000169.1:0-7353 GCA_032154865.1 Nocardioidaceae bacterium | reverse complement strand
GGGCGAGTCCGAGGAAGCCGCCGCGGTACGCGAGATCCGCGAGGAGCTCGGCTGCCAGATCGAGGTCGTACGCCGGCTACCCGGAGAGCGGCCACTGGATCGCGGATTCGTCCTCCGGGTCTACGAGGCCACGCTTCGCGCCGGCGAGCCCATTCCGCACGAGCACGACGCGATCCGATGGCTCGGTCCCGAGGAGCTCGATGACGTCGACTGGCTCGCGGCCGAGATGCCGTTCGTCGCGGCGTTGCGGGAGCCGCTGCTCGACGGTGCGCCCTTGGACCTCGGCAATGTCGGCGGCGCAGTACGGATCGGGTCGACGGTGCGCCGGCCGATCGGACGGTGGACCCCGGCCGTCCACGCGTTGCTCGCCCATCTGCATGCGGCGGGGCTGGATGGCGTACCGCGGGTGCTGGGCCGGGACGCCCGCGATCGCGAGATCCTCTCGTACCTCCCCGGTCGGTCGATCGACACGATGCGGGAGATCACGTCGGACGCCGTCCTGGCCGACGGGGTGCGCTGGCTGCGCCGGTTCCACGACGCGGTGGCGTCGTTTCGGCCCGACCCGGCGTTGCCGTGGCGGAATCAGCCCGGCCGGGACTTGGAGCCGGGTGAGATCGTGTGCCATCACGACACGGGCGCGTACAACTGGCGGGTCCAGGGCGAGCGAGTGACCGGCGTCGTCGACTGGGACATGGCCGGGCCGGGCAGACCGATCGAGGACCTCGCCTTCATCGCCTGGAACACGCTGCCGCTCGCCAAGCCGATCCCGATTGACGAGGCGGCCCGGCGGCTGCGGCTGATGGCCGATGCGTACGGCGGCATCGACCCGGCCGCGATCGCCGACGCCGTCGTACTCCGCATGACCAGCGCCGGTGATCGGATCGAAGCCGGACAGCGGGCCGGCGACCCCGGCATGCTCAACCTGGCCAAGGTCGGTGAGCCGGCCCGCATGCGGCGGATACTCGCCCGGCTCGAGGACCGGCTGCCGTCGATCCGAGCCGAGCTGTAGACGGTCGGCCGGGGCCGAGAGTTGGCGTGAGAGATTCAGCTTTCGCGGCCGGCGAAGCCTGAATCTCACGCCAGCTTCCGCGCGCTACGCGCCGAGCGACTCCTTGAGGAACCGCACCTGCAGCAACTCGAGGTTCTCCGCCACGACCTCCTGCGGGGTCATGTGCGTGACGCCGGACAGCGGCAGGACCTGGTGTGGCTTCCCGGCCGCGAGCAGCGCCGACGACAGCCGCAAGGTGTGCGCGAAGAGCACGTTGTCGTCGGATGTCCCGTGGATGATGAGCAGCGGACGCTCCAGGCCCGGTGCGTCGTCGATCAGCGAGTTGCGGTCGTAGACGTCGGGGTTGTCGTCCGGGTGGCCGAGATAGCGCTCTTGGTAGAACGTGTCGTAGAGCCGGACGTCGGTGACCGGCGCGCCCGCGACCGCCGCGTGGAACACGTCGGGCCGGCGCAGCACCGCCATCGCGGCGAGATAGCCGCCGTACGACCAGCCCTTGAATCCGACCCGGCCGGTGTCCATGTCGTCGGGGTACTCCTCGGCCACGGCGGCAAGCGCATCCACCTGGTCCTGAAGCGTGATGGCGGCCAGCTCGAGATACACCGAGCGTTCCCAGGCCGGTCCGCGCCCCGGTGAGCCGCGTCCGTCGGCCACGATGACGGCGAAGCCCTGGTCGGCGTACCACTGGGACGCCAGGTGGTAGCGCGATCCGGCCAGCGCCCGCTGGGCGTGCGGTCCGCCGTAGGGATCCATGAGTACGGGCAGCCGGCGCGATCCGGGCTCGTGGTCGCGGGGGAACAGTACGGCGGTGCGCAACTCCCGTTCACCGGCGCGGAGCAGCCTCACCTGCGGCCGGAAGCCGGCGTACTCGGCGAGCGACCGGATCTGGCCGACCCGCTCGCCCTTGCGCAGGACAGCGACCTCGACCCCGTCGATGTCGAGCCGGCTGCTCACGATCGCGGCGACGTCTCCCTTCGCGTCGCCGCCGTGGACCCCCGGCTCGGTGGCGATCGGCTCGACCGTGCCGTCGTAACCGACCCGGACGACCTGGATCTCGGTGGGCTCGGTCGACCCGATGACGATGACGCCGGTCCGGTCGGAGTCGACGACCACCCGCACCTGCAGCCCGACCGGGCTGAACGGCACTCCGTCCGCCGCGAGCCGGATCGTGTCCTCGTCGTCGATCATCGTGAGGATCCGGCCGTCGGGCAGCCAGACCGGCACGCCGAAGCGAGGCTCCAGCCAGATCGGGTCGGACAGCGACTGCGCCACCGTCGTCGCGCCCGACTCGAGGTCGACGGTCAGGATCTGAGCCGTCTTCTGGTCCCGGGACATCACCAGGAGCAGCGGTCCCCGCTCGGCCCAGGACACCCGGACGAGGTACGGCATCGCCGCGCGGTCCCAGCTCACCTCGGTGCGAGAGCCGTCGAGGTCGACCAGCCACAGGGTCACGTCCGCGTTCGTCGTGCCGGCGGCGGGATAGCGATGGGCGGCCGGCTCGGTGGCGGGATTGGCCGGGTCGGCGATGTACCAGATCGGCACCATCGACTCGTCGTAGCGCTCGACCAGCAGCCGCTCGCCGTCCGGGGCCCACCAGTAGCCGGTGAGGCGGTCCATCTCCTCACCGGCGATGAACTCGGCCTGCCCCCACACGATGTCGTCGCCGTCGGGCTCGGCCAGGGCGCGATCATGCTCGCCGTCGATGTCGACGACCCGCAAGGCGCCCGCCGCGGTCGCGTACGCCACTCGCCGGCCGGTCGGGTCCAGCCTCGGGTCGATGACCGAGCCGGTGCTGGGAAGCTCGCGGCGGCCGCCGCCGGCAACGTCGACCAGCCACAGCCGTCCCGAGAGGGCGAACGTCGCCTTCGAGTCGGCGCGATCGGTGTCGAACCCGACGATTCCGGCGCCGGTCTCGCGGCTGCGCTCGCGGCGGGCCCGTTCCTGCGGCGACAGCTGCTCGTCGGCCGAGCCGAGCAGTTCGGCCGGGTCGGCGATCTTGCGCTCGCGGTCGTCGTCGATGTCGTACGCCCACAGCGCGCCGGCGGCCGACGTCCCGGACTCCGTACGGATGAACAGCACGCGTGACCCGTCGGACGTGACGTGGAGATTGCGCGGGACGCCGAGGGTGAAGTGCCGGGTCCTGGCGTACAGCTGCGGAAAGGATGGGGTGGCCATGCGCCGATCCTGCCATGGGTGTCGGAAAGTCCCCGTACGCTCTTCAGCATGGCCGAGACCACCCCCGACCGCCGACTTCTGCTGGTTCACGCGCATCCCGACGACGAGACGATCAACAACGGCGCCACGATGGCCAAATACGTCGCCGAAGGCGCCCACGTCACGTTGATCACCTGCACCTTGGGGGAGGAGGGCGAGATCCTGGTGCCGGCGCTCGAGCACCTGGCGTCGCACGCCGAGGACGGCCTCGGGGAGCACCGGATCGGTGAGCTGTCCGAGGCGATGAAGGCGCTCGGCGTGACCGATCATCGCTTCCTCGGCGGCGCCGGGCGCTATCGCGACTCCGGCATGGTCTGGGACGAAAGCGGTGGCGCCACGGCGGGCGACGACGTCCGCGACGACGCGTTCTGGCGCGCCGATCTGCTCGAAGCGTCGGACCTGCTGGTCGAGGTGATCCGCGAGGTCCGGCCGCAGGTGCTCGTCACCTACAACGAATACGGCGGCTACGGCCACCCGGACCACATCCAGGCCCATCGGGTCGCGACCTACGCGACCGCCCTGGCAGCGGTGCCGTCGTACCGTACGGATCTCGGCGAGCCTTGGGACGTGGCGAAGCTCTACTGGACGGCGCTCAGCGAGTCTCGGCTGCGTGGGATGCTCCGCGAGCTGCGCGCCAGTGGCGACACGGAGACCTTCGAGGGCATGGAGCCGGACGGCCCGCTGCCACCGTTCGTCACGCCGGACAAGCTGCTGACCGCGACCATCGACGGGTCGGTCTACGGCGAGCAGAAGCTGGCGGCCTTGCGGTCGCATGCCAGTCAGGTCGACATGGACAGCGGCTACTTCTCGGTTGCCAAGCGCGCCGACCAGGCGTCCTGGGGATTCGAGGACTACCGCCTCGCCAAGGGCACGACCGGCCCGGTCGATCCCGAGTCCGGACTCGAGAGCGACCTGTTCGCCGGACTGGACTAGGACGTGTTGGTAAACCCCGCTGGCCTGCTGCGCGATCCCTGGCGGGCGGCTCGCGGCGTTGTCGTCGCTCGACGCACTATCCAGTGCGCCTTCGCTCCTCCGCCTTGCGAGCCATCCCGCCAGGAACCGCTCGCGACGGCCGGGGGTTTGCCAACACGCCCTAGGACGTGGCGTTCGTGACGGCCGCGGGCAGCCGGACGCGGCCATGGTCCGATGGCGGCTGAGCCGGAGCCGGTGGCCCGGCGGGTCGCCTTCGCCGTGCTCGCCGGCCTGATCGGACTGATCGTCGGCCTGGCCGGCGCGATCGTTCACCGGCACGCGGTCCGGCCCGCGGACATCCTGGTTCCGTGGGGCCTGGTGCTGGCGCTGGCGACGATGTTCGCGGTGACGGTCGCGGCCGGTCGGCTGGCCCAGGGCGTGGGCGCGATCGGCGTCGCCGTCGGATGGGCCGTGTCACTGCTATGGCTGCAACTGCCCCGGCCGGAGGGCGACTACCTTTTCGCGAGTGACTTCCTCGGCAACGCGTACGTCTTCGGCGGGATGCTCACGCTCATCGTCGCTGTTGTGCGTGGCATGAGCACCCCGATGCATGAGGGTTCCAGGTCGTGACTGAGCCGCTCGACGACCGGGCGTTCCGTGGTGCGCTGGGACGTTATGCCAGCGGCGTCACGGTCGTGACGACCGTCGCCGATGGCGAGGACCACGTCATCACGGTCAGCGCCTTCACGTCGGTCTCCCTGGACCCGCCGCTGGTGCTGGTCTGCATCGACAAGACCGCGCGCTTCCACGAGGCCGTGCTGCACTCCGGCCGGTGGGCGGTCTCGGTCATCAGCGAGTCGGGACAGGAGGCGGCGACCTGGTTCGCGCTGCGTGGCCGCCCGCTCGACGGGCAGCTGGAGAAGGTCCCCTATCGGCGCGGCGAGTTCACCGGCGCCGGACTACTCGACGACGCCAACGCCTGGTTGGAGTGCCGGACCTGGGGTACGTACGACGGCGGCGACCACACGATCGTGGTCGGCGAGGTGGTCACCGCCGAGGTAGACGAGGATGTCGACGATCCGCTTCTCTACTACCGTTCGCACTACGCGGCGCTGTTGCATTCGGAGGCGAGTGAGAAGTCCCCGCTGGCGCTGCGGTCATCGATCATCGAGGATGGTACGGCGCAGCCTGGTGTCTGAAGGGGAGCAGGGGGTCCCATGAGTGACCTCTATGCCACGAGTGAGGAGCGCGACCGACGCGGGGTCCGGCTGGCGATATTGGCCCTGGCCGGAATGCTCGGCGGGCTCTACCTCGTCGGCCTGCTGTTCATCGGCGCGAGCGTCCCGGACAACACCCGGGTCGCCGGCGTCGGCATCGGCGGGCTGTCGCACGACGAAGCGGTCGAACGGCTGGAGACCGAGCTGGGCCATCGGGTCGGCGATCCGATCCAGCTGACCTGGCAGGGGGAGCAGTTCCAGCTCGATCCAGAGGAGGCAGGCCTCCACCTCGACGTCGAGGCTACCGTCCGCGCGGCGGGCGGGGGGCGGTCGTGGAACCCGGTGCGCATGACCGAGATCCTGCTGACGTCGGGCGAGGTCCGGCCCGTGATCGACGTGGACAAGCAGGCGCTCGACGCGGCCGTGGCCGACATCGCGCAGCAGATCGACGTCGCCGCGGTCGAGCCCCGAGTCGTCTTCGCCGCGGGCGGCGAACGCACCGTGCTTCAGGCCAGGTCCGGTCACGCACTCGACCGGCGGGCCGTCGCGGACGACATCGTCGCCGCCTACCTGCGGTCCGATCGGCCGGTACAGCTGCAGATCAGGGCTGTCGAGCCGACCGTCGACACCGCGGATGTCAACCGGGCGCTGAACGACGTCGCCGCACCGGCGATCTCCGGCCCGATCCGGCTCCGACTGCCCAACCGGACCGTCGACCTGACCGTTCCGCAGTTCGCCCCGGCGCTGAGCCTGCAGGGCCGCGACGGATCCTTGGCGCCGACTTTCGACATCGGCCGGCTGATCCAGACCACGCAGGTCCTGCGCCAGCAGATCGACGTCCGGCCGCAGAACGCCCGGGTCGTGCTGCGTCCGGGAGGTCCGGCCATCGTCCCGTCGAGACCCGGCCGCAGGCTCGTCCCGGCCAACGTCGCGGCGGCGATCTCGCCCGTGCTCACCCGTACCGGAGCGGCCCGGACCGTCCAGATCGGCACGTCGACCTGGGAAGCGCCGTTCACCACCGAGGATGCCCGGCGGCTCGGAATCCGGCGCGTGGTGAGCAGCCAGATGAGGTCGTTCCCCAGCGCCGGCTACCTCAACGTCAACCTGCGCCGGGCGACGAGGCTGGTCAACGGAACGGTGCTCAAGCCCGGTGAGACGTTCTCGTTCAACGAGACCGTCGGCCGGCGGACCCCTGCCAACGGCTTCACCAGGGGCAACGCGCAGCGTCGCGGGAGCGCTCGGAGTCCGGGTGGCGGAGTGTCGCTGGTGTCGACCGCGCTCTTCAACGCGGCGTTCTTCGCCGGACTTGGTGACGTGGAGCATCACAACTTCGCCGTCTACAACGATCACTACCCGTTGGGTCGGGATGCCGCCGTCGGCTGGCCAGGAGCCGATCTGCGATTCAAGAACACGACGCCGTACGGCGTTTTGATCGAGTCCTGGATCGACCGGAGTACGTCGCGCCATGGCGGCAAGGTGCACGTGCGGATGTGGAGCACCAAGTACTGGAATGTCATGGCCGGCAAGGCCCAACGGTTCAACGTTCGCCCACCTGACCGGACGTTCGATCGGTCGAGGCGCTGCCGCGCCCAACCGGGACAGGCCGGCTTCGACGTCGTCGTCTACCGGTTCTTCCAGCGCAGTGGTGCGGACAAGGTGGATCACAAGGAGCGAATGCGGGCGAGTTACCTGCCGTCCGACCGGGTGATCTGTCACCCGCGTCACCAGCGAGGTCCCCGCGGCCGCGGGCACTGACCCGACCGCGAGAGGGTTCGCTCGACTTCGCCGATCCGCGAAGTTCGGTTACGGTCGCATGACGCGTAGCGGTCGAACACCCTGCCCGCGCAACCCGGCGATGACGCTACGGTCGTCGCTAGCCATGCTGCCGTGAGACCACCCTCTCCCGGAGATCGGGATGCCCATGAGTGAGCAGAACGACAGGCCGCCGCCGTCGGGTGGGGAGACGCCGCCCGACCCGCCGCCGTCGGACCCGCCGCCGCAGAC
>JALDXR010000168.1:0-7377 GCA_032154865.1 Nocardioidaceae bacterium | reverse complement strand
GGGTTGGTGTCCGCGACGCCGAGGGTGAATGGACCGACGTCGACGGGGTGGTCTGGGGTAGGCCTATCGGTGGTCGTCGGGAGCTCGAGACCCATCTTCTCGGCCATCCTGACCGACGGGCAGACGCCGACGAGGGCCTCGAGTTGAGCGAAGTAGGTGTTCACCGACTCCTGCGTGCCGCTGTACATGTCCTTGTAGCCACTGAAGGTGGAGTTGTTGACGTTCCAGTCCTCAGGGTTGTACAAGCCATCGCAGGTCTTGAAGGTTCCTCCGGGCAACGTGAGTGCGCTGGGCGAGTTGAAGGCAGTGGATGTCGGATAACCCTTCTTCAACGCGGTCGCGAGGACGAACGCCTTGAAGGTCGATCCGGCCTGGAATCCGTTGGCGTCGCCGTACTCGGGTGGAACGAGGTAGTTGAGATAGGTCTCGCCAGCCCGCTGGTCGCGACCCATCGGGCGAGACTGCGCGAGCGCCCGGACCTCGCCGGTGCCGGGTTTGACCATCGCGAGCCCGCCGATGGCCCGGTCGGTCTGATAGACGCTACTGGTCACCGCCTTCTCGGCGGCCTTCTGATAGCGCAGGTCGAGAGTGGTCTTGATCGTGAGCCCCGCAGTCTCCAGCCGGAACTCGCGCTCGTCGCGCGTGTCGCCGAGGTACTTCGTGCTCAGCAGCCACTCCTGGAGGTAGTCGCAGAAGAACTGCGCCTGGGTGCTGACGCAACCGTTGGACCGGTAGCTGAGGTCCATGCCGAGTGGGGTGTTGTAGATCTGTCGAGCCTGCTGCTCGTCGATCATGTCGAGCTGGGCCATCCGGGCCAACACGGTGTTGCGCCGGTCGGCGGCTGCCTCCGGGAACTGGGTCGGGTTGTAGGCGCTCGGGTTCTTGACGAGCCCGGCGAGCAGCGCCGCCTGCTTGAGTTTCAGGTCGTCAGGCTCGACCGAGAAGTAGTGGTTGGCCGCCTCGTCGATGCCGTAGGCGCCGTCCCCGAAGTAGGCGAAGTTGAGGTAGTCCTCGAAGATCTCGTCCTTGGTGTGTGACTCCTCGTAGGCCATCGCGTACTTCAGCTCACGGATCTTGCGGGCATAGCCATCCATGCCGTCGCTGGCCGTGATCTCCATCCGCTCTTTTTTGGTGTCGGCCTGCGACAGCAGGATCATCTTGACCAGCTGCTGGGTGATCGACGAGCCGCCCTGCACGTTCTCTTCGGCCGCGTTGTTGATGAAGGCCCGGATCGTGCCCTTGATGTCCAGTGCCCCGTGGTCGTAGAAGCGGTAGTCCTCGATCGCGAGGAGCGCCTGCTTCATGATCGGGGCGACCTTGTCGAGCGCGATGTCCTGCCGGTTCTCGTCGTAGAAGTACGCGATCGTCTTGCCGTGTACGTCGAGCACGGTGCTGCGCTGGGCCGTCGGCGTCTCCGCCAGCTCCAGCGGGAGGTCGTGGAAGCCCTCCGCCACGTTCTGCGTGGTGATGCCGACCAGGCTCGCGAAGGGCAGCATCAAGCCGGCGACGAGGACGCCGCAGATCGCGCTGACGACCCCCATGGTAAGGAGGCTTTTGCCGATCTTTTGGCCGCCGGACGTAGGACGGGGCGAAGACATGGAGTACAGACTACGGGTAGCGGACCGATCTCGAAAAAGATCGCAGGTAGGTGCAACCGTACCCGGCGCCAACGCGTCTATATGGGTGTAAGGATCCCTGGAGGGGGAGAGATCCTTGCGGGGGACAACGGGGACTCGGGGAACGCAACACCGGGGTAGTGGCAAGGGGCGGTTCGACGAACCGCCCCTTATCCACGCCCGGACCCGGCCGGTCTTGTCCGCCGCCCGACCGGCATCGAATCGACGCCACTGAACGGCCGAACAGCCATCTCTCGCCATGACCGATCCAGCTACCCGGGCGACAAGCGCTGGCTCGGTCTCTACCTGCCGATATTCGTCGTCGTCTTCGTGGCGGGCATCCTGACGGTCCATCTCCTCTCCGACTAGGTCAACGTTGTCGCCAGCAGCTCACCCAGGTCGCGTAGCCCGTCGATGTCGTAGACGTCGGTCGGGAGCGCCGGGACGGCGACCGTGGCGACGTCGGGATGGGCGCCTGAGAAGCGCCGTCGCAGGCGTCGCTCGCGGTCGGCCACCCGGAGCAGGTCGGCGTGGATTCGCAGCATCCCGGCCAGCGGGCCGGCGCCCCCCGCCTCCGCTTCGGCGGCGGTCAGTTCCGTCGCGGCCGGCACGGTGACCCGGTTGACGACGAGACCGGCGAGCCGCATCTCCTCCTGTGTGAGCCGTTCGACGAAGTACGTCGCCTCCCGCAGTGCATCGGGTTCCGGCGTCGCCACGACGAGGAACGCCGTGCCGTCGGCCTGGAGGAGTGCGTACGTCTTCTCCGCCCGCTGCCGGAAGCCGCCGAACAGGGTGTCGAACGCGGCGACGAAGGTCTGCACGTCCTGCAGCACCTGCGCTCCGAGGATCTTGGTCAGGGCGCTGGTCATCATGCCGAAACCGGCGGTGAACATTCGCGCCGGACCCTTCGCTGGCGCCAGCAGGACGCGGACGAACCGACCGTCGAGCAGCGAGGCAAGTCGGGCCGGTGCGTCGAGGAAGTCGAGCGCCGATCGCGACGGCGGAGTGTCGACGACGATCAGGTCCCAGGTGCCGTCGTTGGCGGCGTCGGCGGCAAGCTGTCCGAGCTTCTCCATCGCCATGTACTCCTGCGTGCCCGCGAAGCTGCTCGACAGCGCCTGGTAGAACGGGTTGGCCAGGATCTGGGCGGCCTTCTCCGCGCCGGCATGCGCCTCCACGACCTCGTCGAAGGTGCGCTTCATGTCGAGCATCATGGCGTCGAGACTGCCGCCGTTCGATCCCTTGACCCCCGAGACGGGTCGGGGCGTGTTGTCCAGCTCGGTCAGCCCCATCGACTGGGCCAGCCGGCGAGCCGGGTCGATGGTGAGCACGACCGTCTTGCGGCCGCGTTCGGCGGCTCGTACGCCCACCGCCGCGGCCGTGGTCGTCTTGCCGACGCCACCGGCGCCGCAGCAGACGATGATGCGCTGCTCCTGGTCGTCCAGCAGCCGGTCCAGTTCGAGCGGCACCGCGGCGCCGTCCGGTCGGCCGTCGGGGACCACTCGCGAGGGCTGCCGCCGGCGCCGGTCGGCCTGGGTACGCGCGGGTCTCGTCACGGCAGTCCCTGGGCTCGCAGCTCGTGGGCCAGGTCGTACAGGGCGCCGAGATCCACTCCGTACGGCAGCCGCGGCAACTCCACGACGGACGGGCCGAGTCCATCGACGACGGCCCGCTGCCGCTCCTGCAGCGCGAGCCGCGCCAGATGATCCTCCGCCTCGTCGAGCAGTCCGGTCGCGGTCGCTGTCGTGGTCTCGACACCCACCGAGGCCAGTCCCTTGACGACGGCGCGTGGGCTGACCTTGCCGTTGGCCAGCTCCTTCTGGGCCGCGGCGTCGAGTGGTGAGCGGTGCTGGAGGTTCACGATCACCGACCCCACCGGCAGGTCGGCCGCGGTCAGCTCCTCGATCGCGTCCTGAGTCTCCTGCACTGGCATCTCCTCGAGCAGCGTGACGAGATGCACGGCGGTCCGGCGTGACCGCAGCAGCGTCATGATCGAGTCGGCCTGGCGCCGGATCCGACCGACCTTCGCGAGGCCGGCCACCTCGCTGTTGACGTTGAGGAATCGTGCGATCCGGCCGGTCGGCGGCGCATCGAGCACGATCGCGTCATAGACGAGGTCGTCGGACTTCGTACGCCGTCGCGCCGCCTCGTAGACCTTGCCGGTCAGCAGGACATCGCGTACGCCGGGGGCGATCGTCGTCGCGAAGTCGATGACGCCGAACCGGTCCAGCGCCTTGCCGGCCCGGCCGAGCCGGTAGTACATCGCGAGGTACTCGAGCAGCGCCGACTCGGGGTCGATCGCCAGCGCGTACACCTCGCCGCCCTGCGACGCGACCGCGATCGAGCGCTCCTCGTACGGCAGCGGCGGCACGTCGAACAGCTGCGCGATCCCTTGGCGGCCCTCGACCTCGCACAGCAGCACCCGCCGCCCGTCTGACGCCAGCGCGAGCGCCAGGGCGCCGGCGACGGTCGTCTTGCCGGTCCCTCCCTTGCCGGTCACGACGTGTACGCGCAGGCCAGGACGCCTCTCATCCTGTGGGTCCGTGCTGGGCATGAACCGAACCTACCCACCATGCTGTAAGCCGCGTCCCGCTAGGTGTGAGCTCGGGGCCACACCTCGCGGGGCGGCGTCATGCCTCGACGCGGAGGGCGGCGAGCACGTGAGGCCAGGCGGGCGTGAGCGGGTCGATCAGGTCGAAGTGCCCGGTCGCGGGGAGTTCGGTGTAGGTGATGCCCGGCAGATCGCGGCTGTGCGCGGCCGGGACCCGGTCGTCGTCGGCGCCATGCAGTACGACGATGGGCGGGTGCTCGGGGTCGGCCAGGAGGCGAGCCGGGTCGGCGTCGGCGTAGCGGTCCGGCACATCGTCGGGTCCGCCGCCGAGCAGGGCTTCGACCGCATCGCCGTCGAGCCGCTCGGCATGGGCACGGGCAAGATCGGCCACCGGCGCGAGAGCGACGGCGCGTCGGACGCTGGTGGGAACCGGCGCGGTCAGGGCCCACCACATCGCGAGCTGGCCGCCGGCCGAGTGGCCGACGATCGTGAGCGGTTCGATGTCGCGGCGGCCGATCGCATCGTGGACCAGGTCGGGTAACTGCTCGCGGACCGAGGCCATGTCGTCGAAGGTCGCGGGCCAGCCGCCGGCTCCGCCCGTACGCCGGAACTCCGGAGTCACGACGATCCAGTCGTCTCCGCGCAGTGCCTCCGCCATCGGACGCGTATGCCGGCGATCCCATTCGTCGCGCCAGAAGCCGCCGTGGAGCAGGACAAGCACCGGTGCCGTCGCGACGTCGCCCGGCGGTAGGTGGAGGTCGACGAGCTGGTCCGGATGGTCGCCGTAGCGCACGACCGCATCGGGGCCGTCGGCGACGCGGGTGAGCACGCCTCGCGAGTGAGCCGGCATGAGCCGGAGCCTAGCCACTGTCGGGCGCCGGCCGGCGGGACGAGCCCACTAGGGTGTGGGCCATGACGCAGTGGGAGTACGCGACGGTGCCGCTGTTGGTGCACGCGACCAAGCAGATCCTGGACCAGTGGGGCGAGGACGGCTGGGAGCTCGTGGCCGTGCTCCCGGGACCCAACCCGGAGAACCTGGTGGCTTATCTCAAGCGACCGAAGGGGTAGCGAGCGATGGCTGACAAGACGCCGGAGCAGCGTCTCGCCGACCTGGGGCTGACGGTGCCCGACGTGGTGCCGCCGGTCGCGGCGTACGTCCCCGCCGTCCGGACCGGCTCGCTCGTCTACACCGCCGGCCAGGTCCCCAAGGTGGGCGACGGGTATCTGTACACCGGCAAGGTCGGTGCCGAGGTGACGCCGGAGCAGGCCATCGAGTGCGCCCGGCAGTGCGCCCTGAACGCGATCGCGGCTTTGAAGAGCGAAGTGGGCGAGCTGTCCCAGGTGCGGCGGATCGTCAAGGTCGTCGTGTTCGTCGCCAGTGCGCCGGACTTCACCGGGCAGCCGACCGTCGCGAACGGCGCCAGCGAGCTGCTCGGCGACGCGTTCGGCGACTCCGGTCGGCATGCTCGCAGCGCCGTCGGCGTGGCCGTACTCCCACTCGACGTCCCCGTCGAGGTCGAGCTCATCGCCGAAGTCGCCTGACCACCGCACGCAATCAGTGGCCCCGAAACGCCTCCTCCAACCACCACGAACCGCTGTCGCCGGTCACCTTCGCGTCGACGAGCAACGGCGCCTGGCGATCGCCCTCGAGCCACCGGCGTACGCCATCGAGGTCGTCACGCCCGCGTACGGTCACAGCGTCGAATCCGTACCCGCGCCCGATCGCCGCGATGTCGGTGTCGGGGAACCGTACGGTCTCGAGCGGATGGCCGTCCGGCCCGAAGTGGTGCACCTCGGCGCCGTACGCCGCGTCGTTGTAGACGACGACCACCATCGGTAGGCCGAGCCGAGCCACTGTCTCGAGCTCGGCCGCGGCCATCAGGGCCCCGCCGTCCCCGAGGGCCGCCACGGGCAGCCGCTCCGGCTGGGCCAGGGCGGCGCCGATCGCGGTGGCGAGGCCGAGCCCGATCGACTGGAACGCCTGGGTGAAGCAGAAGCCGTGCTCGTCCGGGACCGAGAGGAACATGCTCGGATAGCCCATGAAGTTGCCCGAGTCGATCGACACGATGCGCTCGGTCGGCAAGAGATCGTCGAGACCGATGGTCAGGGTGCGGGGGTCGATGTGATCGGCGGTGCTCGTGTCGTCGTACGCGACATCGCGCCAGCGGATCGACGTCGCGAGCCGGGACCGAATCTGGTCTGAGCGATAGCCCCGCTGCGAGTTGTCAGCCGCCGACCACGCTATGGCGTGATGAGGCGTTGACAACTCCTGCGTCGCGGCCCGAGCCGTCTCGGTCACGCCGCCGACCACTCCGACGGCAAGGTCGCGATGGACGCCGAGCGCGTCGGGATCGAGGTCGACTTGCGCCACGACCGCGTCGGGTCCGATCAGCCGGCCGTGTCGCATCGTCCACATGTTGAGGGCGCATCCCCACCCGACGATCAGGTCGGCGCCCTGGATGAGTTCGGCGGCGAGCGGTGACGCGAAACCGCCGGACACGTCGAGCGACCAGGGATCGTCGTGGAAGAGGCCCTTGGCGACCGCGCTGGTCGCCAGCAATGCCCCGCAGGTCTCGCC
Organism: Nocardioidaceae bacterium; assembly: GCA_032154865.1. GTDB lineage: Bacteria > Actinomycetota > Actinomycetes > Propionibacteriales > Nocardioidaceae > DATFRX01. Next base: position 632 of record JALDXR010000168.1, on the reverse strand, counting down.
CAGCCGGCGTAGCTCGGCTCGGCTACCGCGGGCCCCGCGCCCGGCGACGAACACCGGACGCTCGGCCGCGCGTAGGGCGGCGACCAGCGCCGCCAGGCCGTCCGGATCCGGCTCGCGGAATGCCGCCGACCCGGGTGTGGCCGCCGCGGTCGCGTCCGCCGGCTCGACCTCGACCGCCTGAACCCCAAGCGGCAGGTTCAGCAAGACCGTGCGGCGATCGTCTCGGGCGGTGACGTACGCCTGCGTCGCCGTCGCCACGGCACTTGCCGCATCGCGTACTCGCATCGGGACCGCACCAACCGCGGTGGCGAGCGCGTCCTGGTCGACGTAGAAGTTGGACCGCGGCTCGGTCACGTCGGCCGCGACGACGACGAGCGGGGTCCGGCTCTTGGCCGCCTCGGTGAGGCCCGTCATCGCATTGGTGAGGCCGCAGCCCTGATGCACCGTGACGGCGGCGACCCGATCGCTCATGCGCGCATAGGCATCGGCCATCGTGGCCGCGCCGTTCTCGTGCCGAGCGGCGACGAAGCGGGCTCCGGCGTCGACCATCGCATTGGTCACGTGGAAGTTGCCGGATCCGACGACGCCGAAGGCGCGGTCGATCCCGAGCTCGACGAGGGTCCGTCCGACGG
>JALDXR010000167.1:0-7408 GCA_032154865.1 Nocardioidaceae bacterium | reverse complement strand
GAGACACCGACGAGCAGCATCGCCAAGGTGCCGAGCAGGAACGGCGCGCCGAGTATGGCGCCGATCGCGATCTGGCCACTCTGCTCGCCGCTGAGGATCGCGATGACCGGGATCACCGACTCGGGCAGCGCGGTCGCAACCGCCGCCAGCAGGCTGCCGACCGCGCCGGAGCCGAGACCAAGCCGAAGTCCGGCCCATTCGACGGCATTGGTGAACACCACCGCGCCGGCGAGCAGCAGCGCGAATGCCAGGGCAAGAAAGAGGTAGGCCATCCGGACGCGGGTTCCCGCCTAGAGGCCCCCTAAACAGCGTGTGTCATTCGCGACATCTGCCCGAGACCACCAGCCGAGCCGTCACACGATGTAGTCGGGCTCCATCTCCCAGACCTGCTCAGCGAGCCGGACCGACTCTGACCACGCCTCGAAAGCTGGAGCGATCGGATCGTCAAGCCCGAACAGTCGGTCAGCCTCCGCATCGAGTTGCGCAATCAACGGCCGAAGGTTGGACGGCGAGACGTGTACACCGCGCTCGTCCTCATCGGCTATGACGTCTGCTCGGGCGAAGAAGTCGGCGAGTTGCTTTCGGGCGCGATGCTCGACCGGCACGAGCATCCGTACCAGCACGTAACAGACCAGGCTGTCGTGCATCCCATGTTTGATCGTGCCGTACTCGGTCATGAGTCGCCTCCGGTGCGGGCTCCGGTGCGGACGTATCCACGGTACTCTTCGGCGGCCTCGCTGTGGCGGGTGTCATTCGCGACGCCTGCCGAACAGGAGGCGGAGCAGGAGAAGTCCGATGACTGCCTGATCGCTTCTTCCCCGGCGAGGTCGCCGCGTGTTGCCGTGCCCGAGGAGCGGCGGGGGCCTCGACTCGTACGCATGGCCGGTCGGCGTGATCCAGGTGACGCCGCGGCCGGTGTCGCCGTCGGTGGGTTCGAGGCGCCAGCCGGGTTGGCCACGCAGCATGTGGTCGCGTTTGGCGAGGCCGTGCCCGTTCGCCGCAGACGTGGGTCCTCCGTCGGCGTACGAAACGACGTGGTCGACGTCGTGGATCGGCGTGTCACTGTACGGCCGGCGCGAGACGCCGTCGCGGTAAAGGATGAACTTGCGCAGGCTGCCGGTGAACCGTCGCCGGGTGGTGTCCATGTCGAGCAGCCGCCCGTCGGTGGGATCGCACACCAGCCGCCGCATCCACGCGTGCTCGGATCGCGCCATCTCACGGACCAGCTCGGCCGGAAGCAGGCCGTAGTCACCGCCACGGTGGCCCATGAGCTTGGCAGGCTGGTCATCGAAGCCGAGCAACGAGGGTGCCGCGACGACGACGCCGACCTCCAGGTTCAAGTCCGTCGCTGTGGTTTGGCCGGTGAGACGCTCGACGAACAAGTCGCACATCAACTCGCGGATCGACCGGTCGTCGCCCTCGCTACGCAGACTGCGAGCTTGATGATCCAGTGCCTGCCAGCAGGCGACGGCTTGCTCGGCCGGAAGATCCGCCGCCACGGTCCCGGTGGCATCAGCGTGCACGATCGTCCGCACCTGCTTGGCGGCCCGGGCCCGCTCGGCCCGCTTGGCGGCCGCGTCCGGATCCGTCGACGCGACCAGCCGCGCGGCGGCCTTGCGTGCCTGCCCCGGCGCGAGCTGTTTGGCCAGCTCGGTCAGCTCACCGTCGACGGCGCGGCGCTGATCGGGCTCGAGGACCTCGGCCTCCTTGACCACATTCTTCGCGGCGGCCTGCGTCACCGCTCCGTCCAGACAGGCGGCCAGCAGTTCAGGGTGATCGGTGACGAGCGGCTCGGCGAAGGCCAGCTGGTAGTCGACCGAGGTCTTCGAGATCCGCCTCGCGAGAGCGATCTCGTAAGCTGCTCCGCGACCGGCCGCGTCCAGCCCGCCTCCGTGGGCGACATCTTCCCGGCGCCTCGCTGCCGCGAACGCCGCCATGCGTACGCTGAGCACGGCCTGAAGCATGGCCACCGCGTGATCGAGCTCGGCGATGTCGTCGATCTGCTGCGCCAGGGATCGCGATCGACCGGCGGCGACCACTTCGCCGACCAGTCCGCGCACACATTCCTCGATCACATGTTCGAACCTACGCAGCCCACTCCCCTGTCGCCACCGCCCCTGTAACCCTGTGGACAACGCGCGCCAGCCCGCCTCATGTGGACAACTGCGTCGACCGCTGTGTAACACCTAGACCCCCTACGAGCGGTATGAGAATGGCGGCCCCCGGTTGACCCGAGACAGCCGGGGGCCGTATCCATGCCCCGCGCCCGCTGCCCCGCACCCGCTGCCCGCCATCCGGTGGCGCACCGCCCGCCTCATGGCGACAACCGCGCAGACCACGGCTCAGTCCTCGGTTCCCGTCGCATCGTCCGCGACACCGACCGGCTTGCTCTCGGGCGAGCCGCGCTCGCGCAGATAGATGCTGAGCACGACCATCGACCCGATGGCGAGGAACTCCGACTGCCAGTTCTGCAGACTGCGGCTCCAGAAGTCGGCCGACACGAGGTACGTCGGCCAGCTCAACGGATCCTGTAGTTGGCCTATTCGTTGCTCGTTGTACGTCGCCCAGCCGGCGATCGACTGCGCAAGCCAGCTGCCCACGAAGATCAGGCCCATCACCAGGCCGAGCGAACGCGAATAGAGGCTGGTCACCAAGCCGCCGGCCTTCGCCCATCGCGACGAGTCGGTCGTGGCGTACCCGCCGACCCGCTGTGCTTCGTCGGTCTCGCGGCCCTCGGAGCCGAGCACCTTGGACTCCGGCGACCCTCTCTGGACCAGCCAGATCGTCAGCAGAATGTAGAGCAGGAACTGGAGGTACTCGCTCTGCCAGTTCTCCGTGATGTCGACCGCGTAGTCAGCCGACGTCACGTACTCGAACCACGAGATCGTGTCCAGTCCCAACGTCTGCTGCTGGTTGTTGTACTCCGCCTGCCCCGCGAAGGCCTGTCCCACCAGCGCCGCCAGGAACATGGTGCCGAACACGATGCTGAGCGAGTTCTCCCGCAGGTATCTCCGCATGGCTTCGCCTACCGATGGATCAGGCCGACCGCGATGAAGTAGGTCAGGCCGACGATGACACCGACCAGGTAGACGCTGAAGACGATGCGCACCCGGATCACGCTCCCGAGATGGTGCAGTCGTAGGGCTGTGGCTCCCGCGGAGTGCACCCCGCGGCGACAAGCCTCCAGCCATCGTCGAACTCCGCGACGAACACGGTGTCGTGGTCGAACCGCACCTGTGCCTGGTTGCCGAACCGTTCGGTCTCCAGCACCCGGCCGGGCGCCGGGATGTCCTCGCTCAGCAAGGAGCCCGGACACCGCGCCCGCGTCGACTGCTCGATCTCCCGCCGGCTCTCCGGAGCCAGGAGGCCACAGGCGGTCGCGCCCTGCCCAGCCTCGACCGCCTCGTAGAACCGGACGGCGACGTCCTGAGGGGCCGAGCCCGATGCACCACAGCCCGACAGGGGCACCGCACTCGCGACGAGCCCGACGACGCCGAGCCTGAGCGCCGGCGCCGGACGATCGGCCATCGGCCTACTCCGGATGGCCACCGAAGACCTCGGCCGCGGCATCGAGCCAAAGCTCCTCCAGCTCGTCGACCTGGGCTCTGGCCCGCCCGATCAAGCTGTCGAGTCGGTCGGTATCGAGGCGATCGTCGGCCGCCGCCCGAATCCGAAGGGTCCGCCAGGCCGCGACGGTGCCCTCCACCCCCAACCGCATCGCCTCCAGTTCGAGGACCCGGCTCAGCGGCGATCGGAGGAAGCTCCGCCCGTTGAGCTTGAGCCGGCCGGCCCGCACGGCGGACCATCCCACCCAGTTCTTGGCACGGCGCACCGGCACCTCCAAGTCCGCCATCATGTCGTGGAGGGCGGCCCGGTCCTCGCCGAGCTCGGTGGCCAGTCGGTCGAGGACGTCGACCCGGGTCCACTCGCGCTCGCTGGCGGCCAGGCGACGAGCGAGGTTGGCGCCGACCACAGCCCCCGCAAGGTGGTCGTTGAGATAGATACCGAGCAGGGATTGGTCGCGCGTCGTGGCTATCACGGCGGGACGGTACCCGCGACGCGGGCATCGTCACAGTCCGTTCGCGCGCCGGGCGCTGGTACACATGGAACGGCTCCGCGTCGCATCTGACTAAACGACCGGAGCCTAGGCTGAGATCTCGAGCGCTCCGAGATATCAGCCTGCTCTTTATGTACCCAAGGTGCCGCTGCCAATGCCCCTGATGGCCGAAACCGTCGTGCCATCACTCCTCATTGCCTGCGTCCGAGATGGAAGAACTCCGTCATCTTCGTACGCATGCCCTTGGTGACCACGTCCCAGGCGTCCGGATCGCCCTTCAGTACGGACTCCGTCACCGCTCTGATCTGGTCGAAGCTGGCATGCGGCGGGATCGGCGGGATGTTGGGGTCGCAGCGTACGTCGAGAACCATGGGCCGATCGGCGTTCAGAGCGCTGTCCCAGGCCGGAGCGAGATCCTCGGGCTTGTCGACCTCGACTCCGTCGAGACCGAGGCTCCGCGCGAACCCGGCGTACGACACGTCGGGGATGACCTGGGACTCCTCGAACTTCGGTGCGCCACCCATCGCACGCAGCTCCCACGTCACCTGGTTGAGATCGTTGTTGTGGAGGATGCAGATGGCGCATCGCGGATCGTCCCACTGCTGCCAGTAGTGACCGATCGTGATGAGCTCGGCCAGGCCGTTCATCTGCATCGCGCCGTCACCCACCAGTGCGACCGCCGGCCGCTCCGGGTAGGCGAACTTCGCGCCGATCGCGTACGGCACGGCCGCCCCCATCGTCGCGAGCGTCCCCGAGAGCGAGCCGCGCATCCGACCGCGCATCTTGAGGTGACGGGCGTACCAGTTGGCCACCGAGCCGGAGTCGGCGCTGATGATCGCGTCCTCGGGAATCCGATCGGACAGCTCCCAGACGATCCGCATCGGGTTGATCGGATCGGCGTCGAGCATGGACTGTCCCTCGAGCACCTCCCACCAGGTCTTGACGTTGCGCTCGATGGCGTCCCGCCAGCGGCGATCGTCCTTGGGCTGGAGGTGCCGAATCAGTTCGTTGAGCGTGGCCTTGGCCTCACCGACCAGGTTGACCTCGGTCGGGTAGCGCATCCCGATCGCCCCGCCGTCGATGTCGATCTGAACCCCGCGGGCCTTGCCGTACTCCGGGAGGAACTGCGAGTACGGGAAGTTCGACCCGATGATCAAGAGCGTGTCGCAGTCGCGCATCATCTCGAAGCTGGGTCGGGTCCCGAGTAGGCCGATCGAACCGGTGACGTAGGGCAGCGTGTCGGGGAGTACGTCCTTGCCGAGAAGGGCCTTGGCGACTCCGGCGCCGGTGAGGTTGGCGACCTGGTCGACCTCGATGGCGGCGTTGCGGGCGCCCTGGCCGATCAGGATGGCGACCCGCTCCCCCGCGTTGATGATGTCCGCGGCCGCCGCGATCTCGTCCTCGGGTGCCCGTACGACCGCATGGGGGTGGCCCGGCGGGCTCGACGGCACCTGCTTGAACTCGTGTTGCGGCGCCGAGTAGTCCTCTTCCTGCAGGTCAGCCGGGATGATGACGGCCGTCGGCGCCCGAGCCGACTCGGCGACCCGGATCGCGCGGTCGAGGGCGTTGGGCAGCTGTTCGGCGACGTTGACCTCGACCAGATACTCACTCGCGACGTCCTTGAACAACGCCTGCAGGTCGACTTCCTGCTGATAGCTGCCGCCCATCGCACTACGGGCGGTCTGGCCGACGATGGCGACGACCGGGACGTGGTCGAGCTTGGCGTCGTACAGACCGTTGAGCAGGTGGATCGCACCTGGACCCGAGGTTGCGAGACAAACGCTGACTTGCCCGCTGAACTTGGCATATCCGACCGCGGAGAAGGCGGCCATCTCCTCGTGTCGCGCCTGGACGAACTGCGGCTGGTTGTCGGCCCGGCCGAGGGCCGTGAGGATGCCGTTGATGCCGTCGCCCGGATAGGCGAAGACCTGCTGAACCCCCCAGTCACGAAGCCGTTGTACGACGTAATCACCGACGGTCGGAGACATGGATCCTCCCTCCTAGGAAGTACTGCGTGAGTACCCAACGACATCTCCGGCACACGGCCGGATTCCGGCGGATCGACCGAAGCATCGGGCCGGGAGGGTTAGGAAGCGACTCATCTGGGGTACCCCGGAGTCCGGAGGTGGTCTTGTGGCAGGGACAGGGTCGGCTCCCGTTGTCGTCGTGACCGGCGCCACCGCCGGCGTCGGACGGGCGACGGCGCGAGCGTTCGCGGCCGACGGGGCGACGGTGGCGCTGCTGGCACGGGGTGAGCGTGGCCTCGCGGCGGCGCGGCAGGAGGCGGAGATGCTCGGGGGGCATGCGATGGCGATTCCGCTCGACGTCTCCGACTGGCGGGCGGTCGACGACGCCGCCAGCCTCGTCGAGAGCCTGGTCGGACCGATCGACATCTGGGTCAACAACGCCTTCAGCTCGGTCTTCGCGCCGGTCGACGAGGTCAACCCGGCCGAGTTCCGCCGGGCCATCGAGGTGACCTACCTCGGCTATGTACACGGAACGATCGCCGCGCTCCATCGCATGCAGCCTCGCGACAACGGCGTGATCGTGCAGGTCGGGTCGGCACTCTCCTACCGCGGCATTCCGCTGCAGGCGGCGTACTGCGCGGCCAAGCACGCGATCCAGGGCTTCTCCGAGTCGCTGCGCTGCGAGCTCTTGCACGACGGCAGCCGGGTGCGACTGACCCAGGTCCAGCTGCCGGCGGTCAATACACCGCAGTTCGACTGGCTGCTGTCACGCCTGCCGCTGCCGTCGCAGCCCGTGCCGCCGATCTACCAACCCGAGGTCGCCGCCCGGGCGATCGTCCATGCGGCCCACCATCCGCGACGACGGGAGTACTGGGTGGGCGGCTCGACCGCGGCGACCCTGCTGGTCAACCGCCTGGTGCCAGGTCTGCTCGATCGCTACCTGGCCCGCAAGGGGTACGCCGCGCAGCAGTCCTATCGCAAACTGGACGAAACGGTCCCACCGAACCTGTGGCACGCCGCCGATGGGCTCGACGGGACGGATCACGGTGCGCACGGCGCCTTCGACGACATCGCCCACCCGGTCAGCTGGCAGTTCGACCTGTCGCGGCGCCGCGGCGCGGTGACGGCTGCGCTCGGGGCGCTCGGCGGCATCGCGGTCGGCGAGCTCGTGCGACGGCGCCGGTTAGCTTCGTGACCCGGGCCGCCGCCGAGCGAGGTCAGCGACTCAGCGCCTTCTCGAGCTGCCGCTTGGTCATCTTGGACCGGCCCTTGATGCCCTGCTGCTTGGCCTCGTTGTAGAGCTGGTCCCTGGTGCGTCCACCCGAGCCGTGGCCGGACCGCTTGCCACCGCGATGTCCGGGCGAGACGTCCTGGGTCGACGTGC
>JALDXR010000166.1:0-7421 GCA_032154865.1 Nocardioidaceae bacterium | reverse complement strand
ACGTGCCGCTGGCCGCTCGTACCCTCACGCAGCATGCGATGCCGACGACACTCGGTATGCGGATCGCCGGCTGGCTGTCCGGCGTCCACGATGCGGTCGACGCGATTCGCGCCGCACCGACCCTGCCGGTCTCGCTCGGCGGCCCGGTCGGGACCACCGCTGCGTACGGGCCCGAGGGACCCGACGTCGTCGCGGCAGTAGCGGCCGAGCTCGACCTGGCCGTTCCCGTGACGTCCTGGCACACCCGGCGGACTCCGGTCGCGGCCATCGTCTACGCTCTGCTCGGCGCAGGAGCGGCCGGCGGCAAGATCGCCGCTGACGTCCTCCTGATGGCCCAGAGCGAGATCGGCGAGGTCCGCGAGGCCGAAGGCGGGCCGTCCTCAGCGATGAGTCACAAGGAGAACCCGACGCAGTCGGTCCTGGTCGCCTCGGCCGCCCGCGAGCTGCCGCCGTTGGCGTCGGTCATCGAGGCGGCGGCCGTCGCCGAGGCGGAGCGGCCCGCCGGTGCGTGGCATGCCGAATGGCAACCCCTGCGCTGGCTGCTACGACTCGGATCGGCCGTCGCCGAACGTACCGCCGACCTCGCGTCCGGGCTGCGCTTCGATCAGGTCGCGATGGCGCGCAACCTCGACCAGCTGGTGGCATCTGTCGGGGCGGACGACTCGTGGGTCGCGACACAGACCGACGCCACGCGCCCGTGGATCGACCGAGTGCTCGCTCGACACGAGACGATGTATCCGTGAAGCCGGTCGAGCTCAACCACGAGGTGTACGGTTCCCCGGGCGCGCCACCGGTGATGCTCGTCCATTCGCTTGGCACGGCGCTGGGGCTATGGGACCGGTTGGCGACCGACCTGGTCGAGCGGCATCGCGTGGTACGGCTCGATCTCCGGGGCCATGGCTGGTCGCCGGCGCCGCACGGCCCGTACACAGTCGACGATCTCGCCGACGACGTTCTCGGGCTTGCCGACCGGCTCCACCTCGACCGGTTCGCGCTCGTCGGGCTGTCGATCGGCGGCGCCGTCGGCCAGACCATCGCGGTCCGCGAACCGCTGCGGTTGACTGCCCTCGTCGCCGGCTGCACCGGTCCGAAGCTCGGCGATCCGGCGGACTGGCGAGACCGGGCGGCCCGGGTCCGTGCCGAGGGGACGACCTGGCTCGTCGAGTCGGCGATCGCACGCTGGTTCACACCGACGTTCGCGGCGCGTCATCCGGAGGAGGTTGATCGGATCGTCCGGATGCTGTTGACGACGCCGCCGGAGGGTTACGCCGCCAGCTGCGAGGCGGTCGCTGCGTTCGACCTGACCGACCGGCTGGGCGACGTCACAGCGCCGACCCGGGTCATCGCCGGCACCCACGATCCGGTGGCGCCGCCCGACCTCGGGCAGCGGATGGCCGACGGCATCCCGGACGCCGATCTGGTCGTGGTCGACGCGGGACATCTGGCGAACGTCGGGCAGCCCGAGCGGTTCAACACCGCCGTACTCGAGCATCTGGAGGCGCACCGATGACATCCGGTCCCGAGAGCGTGAGACCTGACTACGACCGCGGCATGGCGGTGCGACGCGAGGTGCTCGGCGACGAGCATGTCGACCGCGCGACGTCGACGGCGACCGATGTCACGCGTGACTTCCAGCGGTTCATCACCACGTACGCCTGGGGCGGGGTGTGGACCCGGGAGGGGCTCGATCGACGTACCCGCTCGGTCGTCACGCTGACTGCGCTCGTCGCCGGCGGGCATCTGGCCGAGCTCGAGCTGCATCTGCGCGGGGCGCTTCGCAACGGGCTCACCAGGGACGAGATCGTCGAGGTCCTGTTGCAGACCGCGATCTACTGCGGCGTCCCGGCCGCCAACTCCGCCTTCACCGTCGCCCAGCGCGTCCTCGCTTCCGACGATCCGTCACTCGGACAGTGACGATCCGTCATTCGGATCAGTAGCCGATGGGGAGGCCGGCGTAGTTCTCGGCGAGGCCGGCGGCGGCCGCGTCGGATCGGACCACCCAGCGCAGTTGGGCGAGCTGCAGCTGCGCGTCGAAGTCGTCGCCGTGCCGATGCAGCATGTTGGTCATCCACCAGGAGAAGTGGGTGCAGCGCCAGACCCGACGCAGCGCCGTGTCGGAGTACGTGTCGACCAGGTCGGTCCGTCCGTCCCGCAGCCATCCGACCAGCGCCCGCGCCAGCAGAGCCACGTCGGCGGCCGCGAGGTTCAGCCCCTTGGCGCCGGTCGGCGGGACGATGTGAGCGGCATCGCCGGCGAGAAACAGCCGCCCGTGCCGCATCGGGGTCGCGACGAAGCTCCGCATCGGCAGGATGCCCTTCTCCAGGACCGGGCCGGCGGTCAGGCGCCAGCCGCCCTGCCCGTCACCGAGTCGAGTCGCGAGCGCGTCCCAGATCCGGTCGTCGGACCAGTTCGCGATGTCGTCGTCAGCGTCGACCTGCACGTAGAGCCGGCTCACCGACTCCGACCGCATCGAGTGCAGCGCGAACCCGTCGGGGTGCCAGGCGTAGATCAGCTCGTCGGTCGACGGCGCGACATCGGCGAGGATCCCGAGCCAGGAGTACGGATAGCCGTGCTCCCAGATCTGCCGCACCCGGTCCGGAATCGCCGGTCGGGACGGTCCGTGGTAGCCGTCGCAGCCGGCGATCGCACGAGCGGTGATCTCACGGGCGACCCCGTCGGAGTCGACGAAGCGTACGGCCGGGCGATCGCCCTCGAGGTCGTGCAGGCTCACCTCGCTGACGTCGTAGTACGCCTCCTGCCCGGCCGCCTCGCGGGCCCGCATCAGGTCCTTGGTGACCTCGGTCTGGCCGTAGATCCAGACCGAGCGCCCGACCAGGTCGACGAAGTCGAGGTGATGGCGTTCCTCGGGCCACTGCAGGTAGATGCCGCGATGCTCCATGCCCTCGCTCCGGAGCCGATCGCCGACCCCGGCGGCCTCGAGCAGCTCCACGGTCGAGGACTCGAGGACGCCGGCTCGGATCCGGTTCAGGACGTACTCGCGACTCCTCGCCTCCAGCAGGACCGAGTCGACTCCCTCCAGATCCAGCAGCTGGGACAGCAGCAGCCCGGCCGGCCCGGCCCCGACGATCACCACCGGGGTCTGGCTCGACGTGACTGACGCCGACGTCGCCATCGGCTCGCCGCTAGAACGGGAACGCCGGCGGCGTGCCCCGCATCGTGATCCAGCGCAGATCGGTGAAGGCGTCGAGGTTGGCGTCGGCACCACCGAAGCGGACCCCGGTGCCCGAGTCGCCGACGCCTCCGAACGGTGCCGTGGCGTCGTCGTTGACGGTCTGGTCGTTGATGTGGACGATCCCGGACGGGATCTGCTGAGCGATCTCCCACCCGCGCATGACATCCCGCGTGACGATGCCGAGACTCAGCCCGTACGCCGAGGCCCGAGCCATCTGGATGGCGTCGTCGACCGAGCTGTACGTCCGTACCGGCGCCACCGGGCCGAAGACCTCCTGGGTGTACGCGGGGCTGTCCTCGTCGACGTCGGCCAGCACGGTGGGCCGATAGAACAGCCCGTCGTAGGTGCCACCGGCGGCGAGCCGGGCACCAGCCTCGACGCTCTCGGTGACGAGCATGTGGATTCGGTCGCGTTGCCGCTCGTCGATGACCGGCCCGAGGCCGACCTGGCCCGAGTACGGATCGCCGACCTGGAGTTCGTCGGCCTTGGCGGCGAGCAGGTCGATGTAGTCGACGGCGAGACTCTCGGGCACCAGGTGGCGCCCCGTCGTCATGCAGATCTGCCCCTGATGCAGCCACGACCCCCAGGCACCGAGCCCGACGGCCGCGTCGAGGTCGGCGTCGTCGAGGATCAGCAGGGCCGAGTTGCCGCCCAACTCCAAGTGGACCCGCTTGAGCTGCTGACCGGCGAGCTCGGCGACCCGGCGGCCCACCGCGGTCGACCCGGTGAACGAGAGGACCGGGATCGCGGGGTCCCTGATCATCGCCTCACCGACGTCGGCTCCCCCGGGGAGCACGTGCAGCAGTCCGTCCGGCAGTCCGGCGTCCTCGAGGATCCGGGCGAGTGAGAAGCCGCCGGACACCGCCGTACGGGGATCCGGCTTGAGCACGACCGCGTTGCCCAACGCGAGTGCCGGCGCGACCGATCTGATCGCCAGGATGAGCGGGAAGTTGAACGGCGAGATCACGCCGACCACGCCGACCGGTGCTCGAACCGCCATCGACAGTCGCGGTTGCGGCGTACGCAGCAGCTGTCCGTAGGGCAGAGCCGCGACGGCCGCCGCCTCGAAGCACTCCTGCGCCGCGATGCCGGTCTCGACCGCCGCCTTGGGCGGAGTCGACCCGGCTTCGCGGACCAGCCATTCGTGGATGTCGGTCGCGTGCTCCTGCCAGAGCGTGCCGGCCCGGCGCAGCACGGCGGCGCGTTCCTCGTACGGCCGGGCCGCCCACTCGCGCTGTGCGACGCTGGCGGCCGCACCGGCCGAAGCCACGTCGGTTTCGTTGGCCAACCCGAGCTGGCCCAGCCGGATACCCGTCGCGGGCTCCATCACCGGACCGGGGCCACCCGATCCGATCCGCCAGCCCGAGCTGTAGAGCCGGGCGTTCCACGTCGAGGTGTCGAGAATGGACATGAGCAGCGCTCCGTTTCATTGACGCCTGGGGTGACCGTAGTCCGTGGCTTCTGAGATGTCGTCGTCGACGCATCCGGGCCTGGCGGCGATCCAGCCGGCGACGAGTTGCGGGATCAGGAGGGCGATCAGCAGGCCGATCGGCGCGGCCCACCCGCCGGTCGCGCCGTAGACCGCGAGCGCCCAGGCGACCGGCTTACGGGACATCCGCAAGCCCGACGCTACGCCGCGGTCGACCGGGTCAGCGACCGGCCGACCCGGCTCGGTTCGCGCGATCGACAGCCACGGGACCAGGGCGACCGCCGCGGTGGCGCCCCACAGGAGGAGGCCGCCGCGCCAGCCGCCGTCCAGGTCACCGATCGGGACGGTCAGCGCGGCGGCGAGCGTCGTACCGATCGCGATCGAGGTGGTGTAGAGCCCGGTCATGCGGCCAAGGGCGTGCGGGTAGTACGCCTTGACGATCGCGGGCAGCAGCACGTTGCCGGTCGCCATGCCGGCCAACGCGACCGCGGTCATGACGACGAAGACCGCCTCGCTGCCCGTGACGGCACGGGCGATGAGACCGAGGGCGATCGCGGCGACCGAGGCCGCGATGACCCGAGATGTCCCGAAGCGACGCGCCAGCCGGGGTGCGACTGCCCCGAAGGCGGCGAAACAGACGACCGGCAGCGTCGTGAGTACGCCGGCGGCCGTGGCCGACAGGCCGAAGCCGTCACGTACGTCGTCGAGGACGGCGCCGAGGCTCGTGACAGCGGGCCGGAGGTTGAAGGCCAACAGCAGCACCGCCGCGCCCACCAGGACCGGACCGGCCTGGCGACGGACCACGACATCGAGACGTTCGCTCGTCACGGCCGGTCATCTCACCGGGCCGAGGTGGGCTGCTGGGAACACCCGCGCGCCTCCTGCCGCCGTGGATCGAGACGGTCGCCCGAGTCTCGTCCGGCCATCGTGGCGGGCCCGATGCAGCCCGTGATATGCATGCCTTCCATTCAGCGAAAGTAACTCGCCCGGAGGGTTCCGTGGCCGGCAACACCAGCGAATCGGGGCGGACCGTCGCATCCCGGCTGCTTGCGATCTTCGACGCCTTCGACATCGGGCATCTGCGGCTGAGCCTGTCGGAGATCTCGCGCCGCAGCGGTCTCTCGCTGGCGACGACGCATCGGCTGGTCGCCGAGCTCACCGCCTGGCGCGGACTGCAGCGCGACGCGGACGGCCTCTACAGCATCGGGCTGCGCGCCTGGGAGGTCGGCCTGCTGTCCCCGCTCCACACCCGGCTCCGCGAGATCGCCCTCCCCTACCTCCAGAGCCTGTACGAAGCCAGCCGCGAGAACGTGCATCTCGCCGTCCGCGACGGATTCGACGCGATGTACGTGGAGAAGCTCGCCGGCCATCGTTCGGTCCCGATCGTCTCGCGTACCGGCGGCCGGCTGCCGATGCACGCGACCGGGGTCGGCAAGGCGCTCCTCGCGTGGGAGTCGCGGGCCTTCGTCGACGCGGTGCTGGCCCGCCCGCTCGACCGGCCCACGAGCTACACGATCACCGAGCCGGGCCGGCTCCAGCGCGAACTGACCGACACCCGCGAGCGCGGCTACGCCGTCACGCGGGAGGAGATGACGCTCGGCACCTGTTCGGTGGCGGCGCCGGTGCTCACCGCTGAAGGCGCGGTCGCCGCCGTGGGCGTCGTGGTCCACAGCGTCCGGGTCGACCCTGCCAAGCTGGCCCCGCCGATCCGGCTCGCGGCCGAGGGCATCGCGGCCCGGCTGGAGGCGACTCGGGACGATCCGCATCCCGGGTACGAGCACGACTTCGGAGCGGCTCCGGTCCGGCGAGCGGCTGGCGTACCCGATCGAGTCGACCGGCGCTAGCCCGGCAGGTCGGCCGCCTCGCGGAGCCGGATGGACTCCGACAGGGTGACCAACGCCGCGCAGATGAGGCCGGTCACCAGCACCGGCTCGGGGGCGAACGTCGCGAGCAGGATCAGGACCGCGGCGGCGGCGATCCCGCGACCGTGGCCGCGGGCCTGCTCGTGCATCGCCAGGTGGGCGAACCACACCCCGGCGAGAAAGAGCACGACCGGGCCGGTCACGAAGGCCGCGGCGGTCAGGTCGCTGACTGCGCTGTGCCCGGTGATCTGGTCGACCTGGATCGCGAGGCCGGCACCCACGGCAGCGCCGGCGCCGAAGATCACGTAGTGCCCGTAGCCGAACCGGAACCCGACCCGGTTGTCCACGAGCACCCGATGCGCGTCCTTCGCGAAGTAGAGCCACCACATGCTGAACACGATCAGGATCCCGCCGACGATCATGGCCAGCAGATCCGACAGCGGAGCGCCCTCGTCGAGCGCGGCCTGGATGGCCAACGTCGCGGCGAGGATCGACTCACCGAGGACGATGATCGTGAACAGCGCATACCGCTCGGCGATGTGGCGCGGGTGCCACACGGTGTTGTTGGCCGACTCGGCCCACATCGGCACGGACAGCTCGGCGAGGACCAGGAAGCCGATGACCGGGCCGAGCGCGCCGCTGGGCACGGTCAGCATCAGGATCCAGCCGATCTGACAGGCGGCAACGCCGATCACGTAGCGCAACGCCGTCTGCCGATGGCCTGGGTCCGAACGGGCGACGCGGAGCCATTGGATCACCAGTCCGATCCGCATGACGACGTAGCCGAGGACGGACAGGTCGTACTCGTCGTTGAAGGACCGCGGGATCCCGGCGGCCAGGATCAGGACGCCGACCACCTGCAACAGGGTCAGCAGGCGATATCCGATGTCGTCGTTGTCGTACGCCGAGGCGAACCAGGTGAAGTTGAGCCAGGCCC
>JALDXR010000165.1:0-7434 GCA_032154865.1 Nocardioidaceae bacterium | reverse complement strand
ACCGCCGTCGCGGCCGCGGCCGACTACTTCTTCGACACCTGGTGGCGGGCGGTCGGCTCCGCGTTGGTGTTCAACACCTTCCCGATCGAACGGCGAGGGGGATCACTGGCCTCGACGCCGGGTGCCGTGCTCGACGAGGGCTGGAACCTGGTCGTCTACCCGGAGGGCACCCGCTCGGTCGACGGCTGGGTCGGCACCTTCCGGATGGGCGCGGCCTGGCTCGCCGTGGAGCATCAGGTGCCGGTCGTGCCGGTCGCGCATCGTGGGACCTTCGCGGCGATGCCACGGGGGCAGGGCTGGCCGAGTCGTGGCCGCAAGCCCGTCACCGTACGTTTCGGCCCGCCGCTGCTCCCGGCCGAGGGCGAGTCCGCCCGCGCCTTCGCTCTCCGGATCCGGACCGCGATCGCGACCCTGCTCGACGAGGACCGCACGACCTGGTGGGAGGCCCGCCGACGGGCCGCCGACGGTGCGGTTCCCGATCCCTCCGGGCCGCAGGTCGCCGCCTGGCGCCGGGTCTGGGCCCAGACCGAGTCACCTCGCCCCGCGGCCGGACTGCCCCTCCGCCGGGCCTGGCGCCGCTGACCCGACCGCGAGGATCATCGGTCACTCGTGGCGCGCTGGGCGGCTACGTCTGCGAAGCTCGTCCGTCGATGGATGGTGCCAGCGGTGGTACCATACATGTATGGAGAAGACGACGATCTACCTGCCTGACGAGCTCAAGCGTGCGATCAAGCGAGCCGCCAGTCGGCGAGGAACCTCCGAGGCAGCGGTCATCCGCGACGCGCTTCGCTCGGTCGTGGGTGGAGAACGGCCACGACCGCGGGGCGGCCTCTTCTCCAGCGGCGATCCGATCGCCCGCGAGGCCGACCGACACCTGGCCGGGTTCGGCGAGCGGTGATCGTCGACACGAGTGCCCTGCTCGCGTTCTTCGACTCCGACGAGCCCGACCATGTCGCAGTGTCGGATGTCGTCGCGTCTACGGCCGAGCCACTGATCATCTCGCCATACGTCGTCGCGGAGCTCGACTATCTTGTGGCGAGCCGGCTTGGAACGACGGCCGAACTCGCTGTCCTGCGAGAGCTGGCGGGCGGCGCTTGGGACCTGCCGTCCGTCGAGGACGCCGAGTTCGCCCGCGCCGCTGATGTCATCGATCGCTACGACGACCAGTCAATCGGATTGGCCGATGCGTCGAACGTCGTGCTCGCGCACCGATTCGGCACGCGTACGATCGCCACGCTCGACCGCAGACACTTCAATGTGCTCAGACCGATTCGCGGGGGCCGATTCCGCATCGTCCCGTGACACGTTCATGCCGCGGCGCGGGCGTAGCGCTCAGGGTGTGAGCGGGTCGCCGAGGGTGACCCGGTCCCGGCGCTCCGCGGCGGCCGCGGCGAATCGGTCGTAGGGGTAGCCGGTCGTGCCGTTGCCGCCGCGGACAGATTCCACGCCGTCCTTGCCGAAGGTGTAGCGCAGCGACTCGCCCGGCGACGCGAAGCCGACGTCCTCGCCGCCGCTCATTCGCAGGGTGGTGTCGTCAACGACCGTGAGCAGCATCGGCTGCTCGGCCGGGTCGTCCCCGGTCGGCGCGAGCTGGTAGAGCCGGTCGCCGAGGCGTACGACGTCGGCGACCCCCCACAGGTTCGCGAAGCGGCCGCAGAAGCGGTCCAGATCCACATCGGTCGCGCCGGCGGGCTCGTCGGTCGGCTTCAGAGCCAGCTCGATCAGACGCATGAACCCGATGCCGTAGAGCCCAGCCTTGCCGTCGATGGCGTTGGTCAGCACCGACACGGCCAGCCGGTCGACCGGGTCGAACCTGGTGTTCGTGCTGTGACCCGGCCAGCCGCCGCCGTGCCCGAGGACGCGACGGTCGCCGACCTTCTCGATGTCGAAGCCCAGTGCGTACTCGCCTTCGACCCCGATGGACCACTCGGTGCGCTGCTGCTTTCGCTTCGAAGCGTCGGACAGCAGCCGCTCGTCGCCGTGGAAATGTGCCGCTACGTACCGAACGAGGTCCGACGCCGTGCCGTAGAAGCCGGTCGCAGACGCCATCGCCGCGGTGTCGACCTGCTCGATCGGGATCCGGCGGTCGGTGTAGGCCAGAGCGCTGTAGCCGGTCGCGTACTCCGTGGCCCGGGCCGGGTCGTACTCGGGGCCGGTGTCGGCGAGACCGAGTCGGTCGACGACGTGCTCGCGTACGTAGTCGTTGTAGGACCGGTCGGTCGCGGCCGCGATGATCATCCCGAGCATCGAGTAGCCGATGTTGGAGTACTTGAACCGCTCGTTGGCCGGGAGGATGTCGGCGCCGTCGGTCCCGATCGCCCGCAGCCGCTCCTCGTCCGGGAACCCCCGGAACAACTGCCAATGGTCGCCGTCGAGCCCGTCGCGAATGACGCCGCCGCCATGGGAGAGCAGCTCGCGGATCGAGATGTCACCCAGCGGCGCATCGGCCAGGAACGGCAGCCACTGACCGGCCGTGTCGTCGAGCCGCAGCGACCCCTGCTCGACGAGTTGCAGCACCGCGGTGGCCGTGAACGTCTTGGAGTGTGACGCCACCCGGAAAAGGTGCCGCGGCGTCAACGCCGTCTGGGTCTCGAGATCGGCCTCGCCGTGCGCCGTCGCCAGCAGCAGGTCTTCGTCGTAGAGGACGGCGGCCTGGATGCCCGGGACGCGGTCGTACCGCTGCCGGAAGGCGAGCCAGGAGTCGAAGTAGCGCGCGACATCGGCCACCAGGGCGCCGGTCAGCTTGGTCATGCCGACGACCCTAGCTGCCCGGTCGATCCGGGACTGTCAGGCCGACTCTGCGGTGACCAGCTCGGCGTGGACGACGAGGTCGCCCGCCTCGAGGCCGCTGTCGTTGAAGGCGATTCCGCCAGTGACTCGCCCGGCGGCCCGGATGTCGTCGACCGCCCGGGTCGCAAGGTCGAGGCGCGCCTGGGGGCCGACGACGTTGACCGTCGCGACCTCGGTGCGCATGCTCACCTTCGCGGCCGACTTGGTCCCGCGGATCTTGGCGAGCACCTCCGCCGCGGCGGCCAGGACGTCCGGGTCGTGCGGCACCGCCGTGATGTCGTCGTCCGGATCCGGCCAGCTGGCCTGGTGGATCGAGCCGTCCTGCCACCACGACCAGACCTCCTCGGTGACGTAGGGCAGGAAGGGCGCGAGCATCCGCAGCTGGACCGACAGCGCCGTCGCGAGCGCTGCCCGGGCCGATGCGGCCGGCTCCTCGCCACGCGAACCGTAGGCCCGCTCCTTGACGAGCTCGACGTAGTCGTCGCAGAACGTCCAGAAGAACCGCTCGGCCGTGTCGAGGGCCGCCGTGTAGTCGTAGGACTCGAACGCATCGGTCGTCGCCTCGACAGTCTGGTGGAGGCCGCGCAGCATCGCCTTGTCGAGCGGCTCAGTCACCTGCCAGGCGTCGGTGTCGGTCGCGCCGAGGCCCAGGACGAAGCGGCTCGCGTTGAGCACCTTCATGGCCAGCCGACGACCGACCTTCATCTGGGCCTCGTCGAAAGGGCTATCCAGGCCCGGCCGGAGCCCGGCCGCCCGCCAGCGGACCGCGTCGGCGCCGTACTTCTCGAACAGCTCCGCCGGGACCGAGACATGGCCCTTCGACTTGCTCATCTTCTTGCGGTCGGGATCCAGCACGAAGCCGGAGATCATCGCGTGCGACCACGGGGCGGTGCCGTGCTCGAAGTGCGAGCGAACGACGCGCGAGAACAGCCAGGTCCGGATGATGTCGTGGGCCTGGGTGCACAGGTCCATCGGGAAGGTCTTGCCGAACAGCTCCGGGTCGACCTCCCAGCCGGTGGCGATCTGGGGGGTCAAGGACGAGGTCGCCCAGGTGTCCATGACGTCGGGGTCGGCAGCGAAGCCGCCCGGCTTGCCGCGCTGGTCCTCCTCGTAGCCCTCCGGCACCTCGGAGGTGGGATCGATCGGCAGCGCCGACTCGTCCGGGAGCATCGGCTGGTCGTGGTCCGGCTCGCCGTCGTCGTCGAGCGGATACCACACCGGAAACGGGACTCCGAAGAACCGCTGCCGGCTGATCAGCCAGTCACCGTTGAGGCCGTCGACCCAGTTGGTGTAGCGGTGCTGCATGTGCTCGGGGATCCAGTCGATGTCCGAGCCCCGAGCGACCAGCTGGCCGCGCAGCTCCGGGTCGCGGCCGCCGTTGCGGATGTACCACTGGCGCGACGAGATGATCTCCAGGGGCTTGTCGCCGCGTTCGTAGAACAGCGTCTTGCGCTGGGTCGGTCGCGGGTCGCCCTCGAGGTCGCCGGACTCCTTCAGCGCCTCGGCCATCGCCTTGCGGGCCGAGAAGACCGTCTTGCCGGCCAGCTGCTCGTACTCCTTCGTGCCGGCTTCGGCCTCGATCCAGTCCGGCGTCTCCCGCTGGAGCCGGCCGGCACGGCCGATCACCGTACGCATCGGGAGCCGCAGTTCGCGCCACCACTGAACGTCGGTGAGGTCGCCGAAGGTGCAGCACATCGCGATGCCGCTGCCGAGGTCCGGCTCGGCGGCCGGGTGGGCCATGATGGGGAGCTCGACGTCGAAGATCGGCGAGCGGACGGTGCTGCCGAACAGCGGCGCGTAACGCGGGTCGTCGGGGTGCGCGATCAGCGCGACGCACGAGACGATCAGCTCCGGCCGGGTGGTCTCGATATGGATCGGTTCGCCGTCCTCGCGATGGAAGGCGACCCGGTAGAAGTCCCCCGCGTGGTCCCGGGCCTCCTGCTCGGCCTGCGCCACGGCGGTCTGGTCGGTGACGTCCCAGACGGTCGGCGCCTCGGCCTGGTAGGCCTCGCCCCTGGCGAGGTTGCGCAGGAACGCCCGCTGCGAGACGGCTCGGGCGTGATCGCCGATCGTCGTGTAGAGCAGCGACCAGTCCACGGACAGCCCGAGGGTCCGCCACAGGTGCTCGAAGACCTTCTCGTCCTCCTCGGTCAGCCGGTTGCACAACTCGATGAAGTTGCGGCGGCTGATCGGGACCTGCTTCTTCGGGTTCGGCTTCTCCGGTGGGGTGTAGTCCTCGACGTACGGCAGGCTCGGGTCACAGCGGACGCCGAAGTAGTTCTGCACCCGGCGCTCGGTGGGCAGGCCGTTGTCGTCCCACCCCATCGGGTAGAAGATCGCCTTGCCGCGCATCCGCTGGAAGCGGGCGATCAGATCAGTATGGGTGTAGCTGCAGACGCTGCCGACGTGCAGCGAGCCGGAGACGGTCGGCGGGGGAGTATCGATCGAGTAGACCGCCGTACGGTCCTCGGCATCGCGGTCGAAGCGGTAGGTGCCCTGCTCCTCCCAGCGGGCGATCCACTTCTCCTCGAGACCTTCGAGACCCGGCTTCTCGGGGATGGCGGCCGTGCGTTGAGCGGCCGTCGGACCGTCGGTCTCAGCGGCGAGTTCGGGTGTGGTCACAGGTGCTCACCTTCGTGGGGTGTCGGTCGGCGCCGGGCTCAGCACGGGTAAAAGAGCCCAGGGGGCGGAGGGGGCGCTCAGAGGCGCACAACTACTCGGGCCCGGGCGCCGCCGCCATCGCCAGGCGACCGGCTGACGCGAGCCGAGTGAAATGTCCGTCCAAGGACCATGCCCCACAGTGTAGGGCTCCGGCGGCCACGGTGCGTAGTTGGAAATCGCTGGTCGCCGGACCTCGGACGATTCGATGTTTTTGTGCCGCTGTCCCGCTCGACAGGGGTCCCACTCGGGGCCCGAGCCGTCCGACTCCGGCGCCTCCTAGACTGAGAGCCCGATGACGAGCACACCCCGCCGCGAGCCCACCGCGCTGTCGTACGAAGACGTCGAGCGCGCGTTGCTGGCGCGATGGCCCGAGACCCGGCTGGATCCGACGCTGGCGCGGATCAAGGCGCTGGTCGACCTGCTCGGCGACCCGCAGACCGCATACCCCGTCATCCAGCTCACCGGCACCAACGGCAAGTCGTCGACCGGGATCATGATCGACACCCTGCTGCGCGGGTTGGGCCTGCGGACCGGCCGGTTCACCAGCCCGCACCTGGAGTCGATGACCGAGCGGATCTCGCTCGATGGTGCGCCGATCGACTCCGACGCCTTCATCCGTACCTATGCCGACGTCGCGCCGTACCTCGAGGTCGTCGACCGATCCGGGCCGCACCCGCTGTCCTACTTCGAGGCGATCACCGGGATGGCCTACGCCGCCTTCTCCGACGCGCCCATCGATGTGGCCGTCGTTGAGGTCGGCATGGGTGGACAGTGGGATGCGACCAACGTCGTCGATGCGCAGGTCGCGGTCGTGACGCCGATCGCGGTCGACCACGCGCACTACCTCGGCGACCGGCCCGAGACGATCGCGGAGGAGAAGGCCGGGATCATCAAGTCGGGCTCGTTCGTCGTACTCGCGCCGCAGCCGGTGGAGGCGGCCGAGGTGCTGCTGCGCCGGGTGGCCGAGGTCGGGGCGACGGCCGCTCGGGAGGGCGTCGAGTTCGGCGTCGTGAGCCGGCAGCCCGGTGTGGGCGGGCAGTTGGTGTCCCTGCGGGGGCTCGCCCGGGAGTACGAGGAGATCTTCCTGCCGCTCTACGGTGCGCACCAGGCGCACAACGCGGCACTCGCGCTGGCCGCCGTCGAGGCGTTCGTCGGCGGGATCGAGCTCGACATCGACGTCGTACGCGAGTCGTTCGGCCAGGTGATCGTGCCGGGCCGGCTGGAGGTCGTACGCCGCAGCCCGACCGTCGTGCTCGACGCGGCCCACAATCCGGCCGGCTGCGAGGCGGCGATGGAGGCGGTCCAGGAGGCGTTCGCCTTCAGCCCGCTGATCGGCGTCGTCGGGACGATGGCCGACAAGGAAGTCGACGAGATGCTCGGCATCTTCGAGCCGGTGATGGCCCAGATCGTGTGCACGCAGAACTCGACGCCACGGGCGCTGGCCGCCGAGGCGCTGGGCGACCTGGCCGAGGGCATCTTCGGACCGGACCGGGTCCACGTCCACCCGCGGCTCGACGACGCGATCGACGTGGCCGTCGGGCTGGCCGAGGAGGGCGGGTCCTACGGCGAGGCGATCGGCAGCGGCGGCGTCCTGATCATCGGCTCGGTCGTGACGGCCGGCGAGGCCCGTACCCTGCTCGGCGGCCCGCGCTGATGCGGGCCATGTGCGCCAGCGTGCTCGCGCTGGAGTCCGTGGTCCTGCTGCTCACGGCGCCGGTGCTCGTCGCCGTGGCCGATGTCGACGTCGCATGGGCCCTGACGGTCGGTCTGGGCCTCGGAGTGCTGGCCATCGTCGCGGCCGCCACGCTGCGATTCCCGTGGGGCTACTGGCTCGGCCACGTCGTCCAGGCCGGTGCGATCGGGATGGGCCTTCTGCTGCCGGTCATGTTCTTCCTGGGCGCGGTCTTCGCCGGCCTGTGGGTGCTCGCCCTGGTCCTCGGCCGCCGGGTCGAGGAGGCAAAGGCCGCCCGCGCCGACTCGACC
>JALDXR010000164.1:0-7443 GCA_032154865.1 Nocardioidaceae bacterium | reverse complement strand
CGTTGCCCTCTGGGGCAAATGGCGGCTGACAACTCGTCGGAGTGAGAGGAGTACGAGATGGTGCGCGCATCGCGTGGGACCGAGTTGACGGCGCGTGGCTGGCAGACTGAGGCGCCGCTGCGCATGTTGATGAACAACCTCGATCCCGAGGTGGCCGAGCATCCGGAGGAGCTCGTCGTCTACGGCGGGTCCGGCAAGGCGGCGCGCGACTGGGCCAGCTACGACGCCCTCGTACGCACGCTCACGACGCTCGAGGCCGACGAGACCATGCTCGTACAGTCGGGCCGGCCGGTCGGCGTCATGCGAACGCACGAATGGGCCCCCCGTGTCCTGATCGCCAACTCCAACCTGGTCGGCGAATGGGCCACCTGGGAGGAGTTCCGGCGGCTCGAGGCGCTCGGGCTCACGATGTACGGCCAGATGACCGCCGGATCGTGGATCTACATCGGGACGCAGGGCATCCTACAGGGCACGTACGAGACGTTCGCCGCGGTGGCCGCCAAGAAGTACGACGGCACTCTCGCCGGCACGATCACGCTGACTGCGGGCCTCGGTGGCATGGGCGGCGCGCAGCCGTTGGCGGTCACGATGAACGACGGGGTCGTGATCTGCCTCGAGGTCGACGAGTCGCGGATCCAACGGCGGCTCGACCACGCGTACCTCGACGTCCGGGCCGACTCGATCGACGACGCGCTGCGGCAGGCCGAGGCCGCGAAGGCGGACCGCCGGCCGCTGTCGATCGGTGTCCTCGGCAACGCCGCCGACCTCGTGCCCGACCTGCTCCGTCGCGGTGCGCCGATCGACATCGTGACCGACCAGACCAGCGCCCACGACCCGCTGATGTACCTGCCGAGCGGCGTCGCCTTCGAGGACTGGGAGTCCTTGCGTACAAAGGATCCGGCCGGCTTTACCGAACGGGCTCGAGCCTCGATGGCGGTGCACTGCGAGGCGATGGTGGGCTTCGCGGACGCCGGTGCCGAGGTCTTCGACTACGGCAACTCGCTACGCGCCGAGGCCCGGAACGGCGGCTTCGACCGGGCCTTCGACTACCCCGGCTTTGTGCCCGCTTACATCCGGCCGCTGTTCTGCGAGGGCAAGGGCCCGTTCCGATGGGCCGCGCTGTCCGGCGACCCGGCCGACATCGCCGCGACCGACCGGGCCGTGCTCGACCTGTTCCCCGACAACGAGCCACTGGCGCGCTGGATCAACGCGGCCGGCGAACGCGTGCACTTCCAGGGGCTGCCGGCCCGGATCTGCTGGCTGGGGTACGGCGAGCGTCATCTGGCCGGCATGTGCTTCAACGACATGGTCGCCTCGGGCGAGCTCAAGGCGCCGATCGTGATCGGCCGTGACCACCTCGACTGCGGTTCGGTCGCGTCGCCGTACCGCGAGACCGAGGCGATGCTCGACGGCTCGGACGCGATCGCGGACTGGCCGCTGCTCAACGCCATGGTCAACGTCGCCTCCGGCGCGACCTGGGTGTCGATCCACCACGGCGGCGGCGTCGGCATCGGCCGCTCGATCCACGCCGGTCAGGTGGTCGTCGTCGACGGGACCGAGCTCGCGGCGGCCAAGGCCGAGCGGGTGCTGACCAACGACCCGGGCATGGGGATCATCCGGCACGTCGACGCGGGCTACGACCGGGCCGACTCGGTCGCGAGCGAGCGGGGAGTACGCGTGCCGATGCGCGAAGACTGAGGGGCGCGGCTACCAGCGGCCGCGATGTACGACCTCGTCCAGCGGCCGCCGGGGTCGCGTCACAGTGGAGCCGCGGACCAGGTCTTCGGCCGGGTGTCCCAGCGCGACGACGCCGATCGGATGGTGATCGCCGGGGATGCCGAAGGCGTTCCGGACGTCGCCGGTCCGGTCCGGCGGGACCCCGAAGAAGCAGCCGCCGATGCCTTCGTCGACCGCGGTCAGCAGGATGAGCAACGCCGCCATGCCCGTGTCGATGTCCCAGTACGGCGCCGGCCAGCGCGCCTCGTCACGGTCGGTCCAGCCCTTGTCGGGCGCACTGTAGCGATCGAGGTACGCCGCCTTGCTGGACAGCGCCACGATGAGGACCGGCGCCCGCCGCATGCCCCGGAGCCATGCGTCCGGCTCGGCGTCCGGCCCGGCGTCGGGGTCGGTCGACGCGTTCCAGAAGCGGTCGATGTCCGCGGGCTGATCGAGTACGAGAAACGCCCAGCCCTGGCTGAATCCGGCGCTCGGCGCGCGTACGGCATGCGCCAGGGAACGGTCGACGATCTCGGGATCGACCCGTTCCTCGGTGAAGTTGCGGACCATGCGACGGCGGCGTACGACGGTGGCGAACTCCATGGCCGGAGCCTAGGGCGAGCCCACGATCTCCTTGCGCTCCCCGTCGAACACGAGGGCCTCGCCGTCGCGCAGCGCGATGAACGGCAGATGGTTGTCGATCAGGTAGGTGACGACGAGGTCGATCGCCGCCGCCTCGGAGTCCACGCCGGACCGGTAGTGCGGCGCGATGTGGAACGGCAACACGCCGAGGCACTTCCAGACGATCTCCGGCGGGTAGCCCGGCGGCACGTTCGCCGGATCGTCGACCAGTTCGGCCCCGTGCAGGCTCGGCGTCAGCATGATGGCGCCGGCGCTGTAGCCCGCGTAGACGAAGGCATCGGCCGCCAGCAGCTCGATCAGCAGATCCTCGGCGCCACAGCGGGCGAGCGCGCGTCGCAGCACGAAGACGTTGCCGCCGCGTACCCACAGCAGGTCGATGTCCTCGAGCCGCTCTCGCAGCGCGTCCGGCCGGTCGAAGTAGTCCCGGAGGTCCAGCTCGTACGGGTCGAGGCCGAGGCCGGCGAGATCGGACCGCTCCCGCTCGTACGACTCGGCGCGTTCCTCGTCGGTCTCGTGGTCGGCGGCATTGACGACGACGGCCGCTCGACGGCTGCCGTTGAGCAGGTCGAGGAGCGCTTTGGGTCGATTGCCGAGCCGGACGGACGAGAGATAGAGCCGCATACCAGAGGGTCGCACACAGCTCTGCATGGTTCGTGCTCACTCTGCATCGGATCGACGCCCTGCGGAGTGTCGGCATACCACGAGAACGTGGTGGAGGACAGGCGTCTGAGACGATGCGCACGTGTCCGACGCAGCCAGCTTCCACTCGACCTGGTCCAACCTGGCAGGGATCGGCCGGCATCCCGAGACCGGCGGCTATCGGCGCTACGCCTGGACCGAGCCCGACCTGCTCCTACGGGAGTGGTTCGCGGCCGCGGCGGCCGAGCGCGGCCTGGCCATCGTGGAGGACGGCAACGGCAACCAGTTCGCGTGGTGGGGCGACCCGGCGCGCGGCGACGCCGTCCTGACCGGGTCGCATCTCGACTCGGTGCCGGACGGCGGCGCGTACGACGGGCCACTCGGTGTCGTGTCCGCCTTCGCCGCCGTCGATGTCATGCGTACGAAGGGTTTCGAGCCGTCCCGGCCGATCGGGGTCGCGAACTTCGTCGACGAGGAGGGCACCCGGTTCGGGATCGCCTGCGCTGGATCGCGACTGCTCACCGGGTCGTTGCCGCCTGAGCGTGCCCGGGCGCTCCGCGACCGCGACGGACTCACCCTCGACGAGGTGCTGCGTCGCCTCGGCCGCGATCCGGATCGGCTGGGCGCCGACGGGGATCTGCTGGGCCAGATCGGCACGTTCGTCGAGCTGCATGTCGAGCAGGGCCGCGGCCTGGTCGACGAGGGCGCGGCGGTCGGTGTCGCGTCGGCGATCTGGCCGCACGGCCGATGGCGGTTCGAGTTCCGCGGCCGGGCCGACCACGCCGGCACGACGCGAATGGACGACCGGCACGATCCGATGCTGACCTACGCGATGACCGCGCTCGCGGCGAACAAGCAGGCCCGGCTCGCCGACGCGCGGGCCACCTTCGGCCGGATCGAGGTCGAGCCGGGCGGCACCAATGCGATCCCCTCCCTCATCCGGGCCTGGCTCGACGCGCGAGCCGCCGACGAGTCGACCGTCGCCGGGCTGGTGCGGACGGTCCAGCGGCAGGCTTTCGAACGGGCCCGGCGCGACGGCACCAGCGTCGAGGTCGAATCGGAGTCGGTCAGCCGGGCGACGACGTTCGATCCGGAGCTCCGGGACCGGGTCGTGGCCGCGGTCGCCGGGCCGAGCGAGGCGACCGTCCCCGTCCTCCCGACCGGGGCCGGCCTTGACGCCGGCATCCTGTCGACGGCCGGAGTTCCGACCGCGATGCTCTTCGTGCGCAACCCGACCGGGGTCTCCCACGCGCCGGACGAGTACGCCGAGCGCGCCGACTGTGAGGCCGGCGTCGCCGCGTTGGCTCGCGTACTCGAGGACCTGGCCGGACCGCCCGACGCTGGTACGTGACAGATGTACCGGATGACCGAAGGATTCGGCACCCGCGTCACGTACCGATGGCGGAGCGGAGCAGCCCCGTGACGGCCGAGCCGCGACTGGGTCGCCGGGCGGGACTGCTGGCGGTCGCCGTCGTCGCGGTCGGGCCGCTCGCCGTGGCCGCGACCTATCAACAGTTCGCCGACGAGCTGCCCGAACGCCTGCCGGTGTGGTGGGCGTTGGACCAGACGGTCACCGCGACCGCGGATACGACCGTCGTCGCGATCGCCTGCGGGCTGATCGGCGCGATCGCGACCGGCGCCACGCTGGCCGTGGTGCTGGCCGGCGGCCGCCGCAGTTTCCACTCCCAGCGGCTGACCGTGGTGAGCCTCGCCGCCGGGTCGGGGCTGGCCAGCGGGCTGTGGTGGACCGACGTCGGGCTGGTGCTCGGCGCCGGACCGTTCGCCGACCCACGGGCCATCGCCGCACCGGGCTGGGACCTGTGGTGGCCGCTGGTCTGGCTGGTGATGCTGGCGCTGGCGGCTTGGCTGGCCTGCGGGTCTGCGCCGAAGGTGACGACCGACGCGCTTCCGGATCCGCGGACCCCGCGAGTGACGCTGCCCGAGGACGAGCCGGTCGAGTGGCAGGTCGACCTGGCCGCCGTAGGCTTCGGCGTGCTCGCCGGGCTGCTGTGCGTCGTCGGAGCCGGCAGCTATCGCGCCAATCCGGCCGTCGCCACGTTCTGCTGGGTCGCGGCCCTGGTCGCCCTGGCGTTCGCGCGAACCCGGATCCGGATCGACGAGTCCGGCGTACGGCTCTCCCCCTGGGGCCTCCCGGCACCGGCGCTCGCGACGTACGACACGATCGTCGACGCCCGCGCCGAGGCGGTACGGCCGTTGCGCTGGCGGGGTCGCGGCTACCACATCCTGCCGGGAGCGACCGGCTGGATCCCGCGTACCCGACTCGGTCTGGTGCTCGCGCTGGCCGACGGGCGGCGGTTCGGCATCGCCATGGACCAGGCCGAGGTCGCGGCCGGCATCGTCAACTCCATGTTGGAGCGCCGGCGCCTGCCTGCGGCCGGGATCGGGCCGTCAGCGCCGTCGCGGCCCGATGTGGAGGGCCAACCGTGACGGCGTACTGGTGCGAACGCGCCTGGCTGGGCCCCGACGGAGGCATCTCCGACGGGGTGACCGTCACGGTCGAGCGCGGCCGGATCGCGGCGGTCGACGTCGGTCAGCCCGCGCCGGAGGACGCGATTCGCCTTGCTGGCTTGACGATTCCCGGCCTCGCCAACTGTCACAGTCACGCCTTCCATCGAGCTTTGCGAGGCCGGACGCAGCGGGGGACCGGATCGTTTTGGACCTGGCGCGACCAGATGTACGCGGCGGCGGAGCGACTCGACCCGGATCGCTATCACCGACTCGCTCGGGCGACCTATGCCGAGATGGCCCTGGCCGGGATCACCTGCGTCGGCGAGTTCCACTACCTCCATCACGATCGCGACGGCCGACCGTACTCGGACGCCAACGCCTTCGGCGAGGCGCTCGTCGCAGCCGCCCGCGAGGTCGGCATTCGGATCGCGCTGCTCGACACGTGCTACCTCGCGGCCGGCTTCGACCAGGCCCCGGAAGGAGTGCAGCGGCGCTTCTCCGACGGCGATGCGCACCGGTGGGCCGAGCGGGTCGAGGCGCTCGCGGCGGCCCATGCCGAGTCGGACGACGTCGTCGTGGGAGCGGCGATCCACTCCGTGCGCGCGGTGCCGCGGGACCAGATCGACCGCGTCGCCGAACTCCTCCGGCATGAGCAAGCGGCTCAGTGTCCTGTCGGGCGGCGTGTCGAAGCCGAGACCGGCGAGGACCTCCAGCGACGACTGAGGGTCCAACCCGATCTGCAGGACGCCGACGGCACGCTCGGCGAGTGCGTGGCCGAGGTCCTTGGTGACCGAGGAGGTGCCGTTGGCGCGGGTCCGGGCCGAGCGGATCGGCATCGTCGCCGACTGGGCCCGCCGGCACCGCGCGCCGTTGCACGTGCACCTGTCGGAGCAGCCGGCCGAGAACACCGACTGTCTCGCGGCGCATGGCCGGACGCCTGCGGGTTTGCTAGACGAGCACGGTGCCTTGGGGCCGATGACATCGGCGGTCCATGCCACCCATCTGACCGGCGACGACGTCGGCCGACTCGGATCGGCTCGGGCGTACGCCTGCTTCTGTCCGACGACCGAGCGCGATCTGGCCGACGGCATCGGGCCGTCCGCGGCGCTTCGTGAGGCCGGCGTGACGCTGACCCTCGGGTCCGACAGTCATGCGGTCATCGACCCGTTCGAGGAGATGCGGGCGGTCGAGCTCGACGAGCGGCTGGCGACGCGGAGGCGCGGGACCTGGTCCGCCATCGCACTGCTCGCCGCAGGGACTGTGGACGGCCATCGCTCGCTCGGGTCCGACCGCGATACCGACAGTGGCCGTGACAGTGCCCGCGACACTGGCGGTAGCCATATTGCGAAACACGCCGGCGTGTCTCGCAATATGCCTACCCCCAGCGGGCGGCGGGCGGGCAGCGGGCGGCGGGCCGGCGTGATCGAACCCGGCGCCCGAGCGGATCTGGTGGCGGTGGCGACCGACTCGGTACGGACCGCGGGCACCGGCGGCGACGTCGAGGGCATCGTCTTCGCCGCGTCGGCCGCCGACGTCACCGATGTGGTCAGCGGCGGAGAACGGATCGTCTCGGCCGGTCGACATCACGCGATCCCGGACGTCGCGGCCGAGTTGGCCGCCGTGATCGACGACCTGATGGAGGACCGATGACGGCACCTGCCGTGACGTCGCCTGGCGCCAAGATGTCCCGCGAAGGGAGTGGACGTCGATGACGAGTGTGCTGATGACCGGCATCGGTGAGCTGGTGACCAACGACCCGACGGTCGGCGATCGTTCACAACTCGGTCTCCTCACCGACGCCGCGCTCGTGGTCGCCGACGGCGAGATCGCCTGGGTCGGCCAGCGCGCCGGCGCCCCGCCCGCCGACACGAGTGTCGACGTCGCCGGGCGGGCCGTGATTCCGGGTTTCGTCGACTCGCACAGTCACCTGGTGTTCGCCGGGGATCGGGCCGCCGAGTTCGCCGCCCGGATGACCGG
>JALDXR010000163.1:0-7485 GCA_032154865.1 Nocardioidaceae bacterium | reverse complement strand
GGCTGATCCAGCAGCAGCGGTACGAGCGGCGTCATCGCCGCAGGCTGGATCGCAGTGCCTCGCGCGCCGTGTCGGAAGCGCCGATCTGGTCGAGTCCGAGCAGCCCGGCTCCGACCACCGGCGGCGCCGTGACCACACGCGGAACCGCGAAGGGCGCGGCCTTGCGCAGCTCCGACTCGATCGAGCTCATCAGAAGTGGGTGTCCGGCGGTCAGTACTCCTCCACCGAGCAGCACGTCGATCGGCTCGTAGAGCACCTGCAGACGGCGCATCGCGACCACGGCCAGGGCTACGATCTCGGTCGCCTGGCGACGGACGATGCGGGAGGCGATCCGATCCCCCGCCTCGGCGACCTCGAACAGCACGGGCGTCATCTCGTGGCACCGCTCCGCTGGCACGACGCCGAGGTGGACCGCCTCGATGAGCGCCTGCATCGACGGCAGGTCGAAGTGGCCGGGCAGGTCCAGCCGAAGCCGGGTCTCGTCGCCTCGCCCGTCCTCGGCGCGGGCCGCCCACCACATCGCCTCCTGCCACAGGTGGCCGCCGCCACCCCAGTCCCCCGAGATGTGCCCGACGGCGGCGAACGTGGCCGTACGTCCGTCCGGGAGCATGCCCGTGCAGTTGATCCCGGCTCCACAGATGACAGCGATGCCCCGCGAGTCCTCTCCACCGGCGCGCAGCAGGGCGAACGTGTCGTTGACGACATCGCTCGTACGCCCCCAGCCCTGGGCGTCGATCGCCTCGCCAAGCTGTCGCTGCTCGACCGGGAGATCCGCGTTGGCCAGGCACGCGGACACGTGCTCGACCAGGAACCCATTGCCACGTGTGGGCAGTCCGGCCTCGGCGGCTGCCTTGGCGACCAGGGGCACCAGACCGTTCACCGCCCCGTCCGCTCCCACCCGATGCGGCCGGAATCCCTCACCCCTCGCGGTGCCGCGCACCACACCGTCTGCGCCGATGATCGCGAGGTCGGTCTTGCTGTTGCCGGCATCGATGGCCAGCACTCCCGCCGGCGCTCCGCTCTCGGTGCTGGTCATCGCGTCAGGCCCATGGGAGGTACGCACGGTTGTGCGTGATCAGCCGGTCGGTCAGGCCGTCGGCAAGCTGAATCTGCCCGACGAGGGGATGCGCGAGAAGTGCCTCGAATACCCGATGCCGTCCGCCGTGCAACGCCGCCTCCAGGGCCAGCTGCTCGTATGCCGTGACGGCGGCGACCAGCCCGGCGTACAGCGGGGCCAGTGGCTGGACCGGCTCCGCTCGAGCCCCGGCCGGCCCGATCCGGGCGGGCACCTCGACGACTGCGTCGGCCGGCAGGAAGGGCAGTGTGCCGTCGTTTCGCATGTTGACCACCTGCGCGGTGCCGGACTCGTCGTCAGCGCCGGTCCCTAGCAGCCCCGCGGCCAGGTCGACCGCGGCCTCGGAGTAGTACGCGCCGCCCCGCTTCGACAGCAGGGGCGGCTTCTCGTCGAGCGCCGGATCGGCGTAGAGACTGAGCAGCCGCTGCTCGATCTCGCCTACCTCGGACGCCCGCGACGGTCGTCCGGTCAGCTCGCGTACGACCTCATCGTGGGCGTAGTAGTAACGCAGGTAGTACGACGGTACGACGCCGAGCTCACGCACCAGCCGAGCCGGGAATCCGAGGCCGGCCACGATCTCCTCGGCATGGTCGGCCAGCAGCTTGGGCAGCATGTCCTCACCCTCGACGCGTACGGCGCGCTCCCAGGTCAGATGGTTGAGCCCGACATGGTCCAGCTCGACCGCGTCAGGCGCGACACCGAGCATCGCGGCGAACCCGCGCTGGAAGCCGATGGCGACGTTGCACAGCCCGATCGCGCGATGGCCGGCTTGCAGCAAGGCTCTCGTGACGATGCCGACCGGGTTGGTGAAGTCGATGATCCACGCGTCGGGGCTGAGTCGTGCGACGCGGTCGGCGATGTCGAGCACGACCGGCACCGTGCGCATCGCCTTGGCCAGCCCACCGGCGCCGGTCGTCTCCTGCCCGACGCAGCGACACTCCAGCGGCCAGGTCTCGTCCTCGTGACGCGCGGCCTGGCCGCCGACCCGCAACTGGAGCAGCACCGCAGCCGCGTCGGCAACACCGGCGTCGAGGTCGTCGGTCAGCGTCAGCCGAGCGGGATGGCCGCGCCTGGCGAGGATTCGCCGGGACAGGCCGCCCACGATGTCCAGCCGTTCTTGCGCCGGGTCGATCAGGACGAGCTCGTCGACCGGCAGCTGTGCGCCGAGGCGGGCGAAGCCATCGACAAGCTCGGGCGTGTAGGTCGATCCACCGCCGACGACCGCCACCTTCATCCTTTGACTCCCGTCAATGTGACCCCCTCGATGAATGCCTTCTGGGCGAAGAAGAACACGATGATGACCGGCGCCATGACGAGCATGGTGGCGGCCATGGTCAGGTTCCAGTTCGTGTGATGGGCGCTCTTGAACGACTCCAACCCATAGCTGAGCGTCCACGCGGCCGGATTCTCACTGGCGTAGATCTGCGGGCCGAAGTAGTCGTTCCAGCAGTAGAAGAACTGGAACAGCGCGACCGCCGCGATCGCGGGCTTCGCCAACGGCAGCACGATCCGCAGCATCGCGCGGAAGTCACCGCAGCCGTCGACCTTCGCGGCGTCGACGTACTCCTGCGGGATGGTCAGGAAGAACTGGCGCAGCAGGAAGATCGAGAACGGGTCGCCGAAGGCCAGCGGGATGATCAGCGGCCACAGCGAGCCCGACAGGTGCAACTGCTGCGCCCACACGAGGTACATCGGGACGATGACCACCTGGGGCGGCAGCATCATCGTGGCGATCACGATCATCATGACGACGTTGCGGCCGCGGAATCTGAATCGCGCGAGCGCGTAGGCGACCGGGATGCTGGACATCAGCATGAACGCGGTGCCGAGGCTGGCGTAGAGCAAGGTGTTGCGCCACCAGGTAAGGAATCCTGGCGTGTTCCACACGGTGCCGAAGTTGCCCCACTCCCAGGTGTCCGGCCACAGGTCGCGCGTCAGTGCTTGCTGGTCGGACATCACCGACGTCAGCAGGACGAAGACGAACGGCAGGACGAAGAACAGCACCGCCGCAACGGCGAAGGTGTGCAGCGCGATCCACTCGAACACCACCCGGCTCCGCCGCGGCCCACCGACCGGCGGGCGTTTCGGGCCCGCGACCGCTTGGACGTCGGGAGCGACCAGGGTGTTCTCGGCCATGTCAGTCCCCCGCCGCCAGGAACCCCGAGCCCCGCCGCATCAGGAACACGGCGAAGACCATCGACAGGGCGAAGAGCACGAGCGCGACCACGCAGGCGGCGCCGATGTCGAACCGCTGGAAGCCGAGGTTGTAGACGAGTTGCGGCAGGGTCAGCGTCGACTTGCTCGGATATCCGGGCTCGACCTGCTGCCCCGAGCCTCCGATCTGACCGCTGGCGACCTTCCCGGCCACCAGCGGCTCGGTATAGAACTGCATGATCGAGATGACGCCGGTGACGGCGGCGAACACCAGGATCGGCTCGATGTTCGGCAGGGTCACGAAGCGGAACCGCGAGAAGGCGCCGGCGCCGTCGAGCTCGGCCGCTTCGTACTGCTCGACGGGCACGTCGAGCCGAGCCGCCATGAAGATGATCATCAGATCGCCGATGCCCCACAGCACCAACAGGGTGAGAGCCGGCTTCGACCACGACGGATCGTTGAACCAGCCTGGCTGGGGCAGCCCGAGGTGACCCAGGATCGTGTTCACCGGCCCGGTCCCCGGGTTGAGCAGGAACACGAACGCCATCGTGGCCGCGACCGGCGGAGCCAGATGCGGTGCGTAGTAGAGCGTCCGGAACACGCCCGCACTCCGTCGCAGCTTGACGACCAGCAGGCCGATCGCGAGACCGAACAGCACGCGCAGGGTCACGACGATGAAGACCAGCCAGAGGGTGTTGCGCAGCGCCGGCCAGAAGAACGGATAGACGTTGAAGACGTAGTCCCAGTTGGTCAGCCCCGTCCACACCGGGGGCGTGAACCCGTCGTACTTCATCACCGAGAAGTAGCCGGTCGCGATCAGTGGGTAGATGAAGAACAACCCGGTCCCGAGCAGCCACGGCGACAAGAACGCGGCGATCCGCAGCCGATTGCGCCACCGGCTCGCCCGCAGCGACAGGGTGCGCGGCGGCGGGCGAGGCTTGGTGTCGGCGACGACGCTCATGCCGGGACCGGGTCTAACCCGACGTCACTGAGACTGGGCGATGTCGGCGTCGATCTGTTCGTCCGCCTGTTGGAGTGCGCCCGACAGGTCGGTGATCTCTCCCGACTCGTAGCCGTAGCCCACGTCTTGGAGTGTCAGCTGGTAGGCACCGCCGTTCGGGCTCGCCGGTGTCGTGTTGCTGTTCTCGTTCTCCGCGATCTCGATGAAGACCTGGGAGGCCGGGGTGACGTCGAGGTCGGGCGACTCCAGCGCCTCCTTCGTCGACGGGACATTGTGGATCGCGTTGGCGAAGTTCACGACCGCGTCGGTGTCGGTGGTCAGGTATTTCACGAACTCCCACGCCGCGTTCTGCTTCTCGCTGGTGCTCGCGATGCCGACGATGGTCCCGCTGAGATAGCCCTTGCCGTACGTGTCGGCCTGGTCGTCCGGGACCGGGAGCGGCGCTACACCGTAGTCGAAGTCGACGCCGGCGTCATCGATCATCCCGGCCCGCCACTCACCGTCGAGCTGCATCGCGACCTGTCCGGTCATGAACGGGTGCTTCGATCCCCACTCGTCGCCGAACGTCGAGCGATAACGCTCCAGCTTGTCGTAGCCGCCGAGCACGTCGACCATGTGCTTCTGCCACTCGAACGTCTCGTTGAGCGCGGGATCGTTCGCCGCGTTGGAGTTGCCCTCGTCGTCGAAGTACGTCGGACCCCACAGCGCCGCGTAGTGGCTGATCGTGGTCTCGTACCCGTGGTAGTTGGGCATGAAGCCGAGCTGGGAGTAGGTGTCGCCGTCGGACTTGGTCAGCTTGATCGCGTCGTCTTCGAACTCCGACAGCGTCTTCGGCGGCTGGTCGATTCCCGCCTCGGCGAAGGCGTCCTTGTTGTAGTAGAGGCCGTACGCATCGCTCAGCAGCGGCAGGCTGCACTGGACACCGTCGAACTGCGTGTAGTCCAGCAAGGTCTGGGGGAAGATCTCCTGGGGATCCATGTCGGACTTCTCGAAGAACGGCGCGAGGTCGACGAACACATGCGACGAGCAGAACTGGCCGACGTTGTCGGTCGTGAACGACGACACCACGTCGGGTGCGTTCGGGCCGCCGGCGCGAAGGGCCTGGTTGATCTTGTCGTCGGTGATCGCGCTCACGACGTCGACGTGGATGTTGGGGTACTCCGCCTCGAAGTCCTTGACGGTGGCGTTGATCGCGGCGATCTCACTCGGCGCACTCCAGCCGTGCCAGAACGTGATCGTGGTTTCCGCGTTCGGGTCGTCGTTCGCTCCTCCGCTCGTGCTGCCGGTGCACGAGGTGGCGACCAGGGCGAACACGGCGGCAGCCGAGACGCCGACGGCCTTCCGGTGGAGTCGGGACATGGTTCTCATCTCCTGTGCGGCGTCGGCGTCAGGTCCTGCCGACCGCCTGAGTTGGACTGGATGGTGTCGAAGACTTCGTCCCGTGCCGCTGACAGCGCCACGTACAGACCGCCTTGCAAGACCGGTCGGTCGGCTATGCCGGACAGCTCGATCGTCGGCCGCGCGACCGCCAGGTCGGCCAGCTCCGCACGCACGAGATCGAGCAGCCGGTCGCCGCCGGCCTTGAGCACACTTCCGGTGAGCACCACGAGCTCAGGATCGATCACTGAAACGATCGAGGCCAAACCGAGCGCGATGCGGTGAGCGAGGGCGTGGAGCAACTGGTCTCCCGCGCCGGGACTCGTCGTCAGCGCTCGGGCGACGGCCGCCTCGGGAGAGCTCGCGCGAAGGCCGAACCCGCGGGCGAGCTCGAGCACCTGGGGGCCGCCGGCGAGGGCCTGGAACCCGCCGGCGTTGCTGCGCCCGACCTGCCGGACCACGGGCGTCTCCGGCAGCGGCAGGAAGCCGACCTCGCCGGCGCCGCCCGTGGCGCCCCGATGCAGGGCGCCGTTGATCACGATGGCAGCGCCCAACCCGTCCTCCGCCCACAGCAGGACGAAGCTGGGATGACCACGCGCCCGGCCAGCGTGTTGCTCGGCTACCGCGGCGAGGTTGACGTCGTTGTCGATCCCGAAGGGCACGCTGAGGGCATCAGCCAGTCGCGACAACAGCTCCGGACGGTGCCACCCGGGCAGATGCCTGGCGTAGCGCAGTCGTTCGGTCCGCGGATCGAACGCCCCTGGCGTGCCGACGACCAGCCGGCGCAACCGAGATCGGGCAATCCCGGAGTCCTCAACGGCGCCGTCGACCGCCGCGCACACCTGCGTGACTGCGTCGGAGCCCTTGCGGCGCGGCGTACGAAGCTCGTATTCCCCCACCATTCGGCCGGTGAGGTCCGCCACTGCCGACCTGATGCGCGTCGGCGTCACGTCCAGCGCTGCCACATAGGCCGCCGTGGGATTGATCTCGTAGAGCTGAGCGCCCGGCCCGGGTCGACCGCTGCTGCGGCCGCCGTGCACCACCAGTCCGGCGTCTTCGAGCCTCGCGAGCAACTGGGAGGCGGTCGGCTTGGACAACCCGGTCAGCTCGCCCAACTGTCCGCGGGACAACGGACCGCGCTCCAGAAGCAGGTCGAGCGCGGCTCGGTCGTTGAGACTCCGCAGCAGCCGCGGTGTGCCATCCCTGGTCGCCATGCTTCGACGGTCCGATCAACTGTTAGGGAAGTTTCCTATCAGTCGGAAGTTACGCCGACCACCAGGCGCTGTCAATGAGTCGCCAGTCGGGAGCCGACATTCACCCTGGCTGGACGAGGCGCAACCGGTCATCAACCCGCAGAATCGTCGTATGCGCACGATCGGCAACATCATCTGGCTCATACTTGCGGGCTGGTGGCTCGCCTTGGGTTACGCCGTGGCGGGAGTGATCGCGTGCATCCTGATCATCACGATCCCGTTCGGAATCGCGGCCTTCCGGATCGCCGGCTACGTCGTCTGGCCGTTCGGCCGCACGGTCGTACGCCGGCCGGATGCGGGCTTCTGGTCCGTCATCGGCAACATCATCTGGATCATCGTGGTCGGCTGGGAGCTCGCGGTCGCCCACCTGGTCGCGGGATTCCTCCTCTGCATCACGATCATCGGGATCCCCTTCGGCATCGCATGCTTCAAGATGGTGCCGCTTGCCCTGATCCCACTCGGCAGCCAGGTCGTGCCGCTGGCCAGCGTCGGACACGACCCGTACGGCGTACCGGTCCACGGCAGCGGATCGCACACGTACTAACGACACGACCCACCGCGCGCCGCACCCCCGCGTAGGCGACAGCACGAAATGAACTGGAGCCGCGGACCTAGCATTATCTCTATTAGATCAGTAGACTTAAATCTTGCGGGACCACCGCCAG
>JALDXR010000162.1:0-7489 GCA_032154865.1 Nocardioidaceae bacterium | reverse complement strand
GCCTGCGGCGGGTGCGCCGTGAAATGGTCCATGAGCCGGGCCAGGACGCTCGGCCGCCCCTCCTGACCCAGCGTCAGCCACCATCCGGTGAAGAGCAGGATCAGCACGGTCAGGTAGACCGCGGCGTGGAGCCATCGCGTGCGGGCGTTGTTGCGCTCGATGGTCCGATCGGATTCCGTCGCCGGATCAGTAGTCATAGCGGCCGTCGTCGGAGCTGCCGCCGTCGTCGGAGCTGCCGCCGGTCGATCCGCCCTCCCCGATGTTGACGGTGACCTCGTCCTCGGCGCCGGCCGCCGAGTGGTCGGCATTGCGCAGTGAGACCTCGAGTGTGTGCTCGCCGGGCTCGATGCCCTCCAGCGCCGGGGAGTCGGAGTCGATCTCGACATCCTCGCCGGCGGGGGACTCGATGACCTCGTAGGCGTCGTCGTTGCCGTCGAAGTAGACATGCACGTGATGCAGGCCTTCGTCGGTCGAGCCGAGCTCCTCACTCGAATCCACGACGAGCGTGAAGGGCACCTCCAGAGTGTCGCCGTCCGCGGGTTCGTCGATCGCGACACTCGGACCTCCGCTGCCGCCGCCTTCTCCGCTGTCATCGCCGCCACCACAACCGGCGAGGGCGAGTGCAGCCGCAGCCGGCAGGATCAACAACAGTTTGGATCTGGACACGGTGTTGTCTCCGATCTTCGTCGGGGCGGCATCGTTCCGTGCCCTCCACTACGCCTCCGACGCCCGATCGGTTCAGACCGCTTTCACGGTTCCGCGAAGCTGTCAGGCGCAGGTTTGCCGGGAGCCCGAACAGCGCCTGACAACTTGCGTGGGGGTCAGGCGGTGGAGCTCTCGGCTGCGCGGACCGTCGCCGCGCGATCCGGCAGGATGTCCTCGATGTACGACCGGGCCGACTCGAAGAAGTCGACCTCCTTGCCCGCGGCCTCGGACAAGTACCACCGGTGCACGAGCACATCGTGGAGCAGCTCGGCCGGCTCGAGTACGCCGTGCAGGTTGTCCGGCACCATCGCCTGGAACGGCTCGTACACGTCGGTGAGCCAGCGATGGGCGACCACCATCGGGTCGTCGGCCTGCAACCCGTGGGCCGCGGAGTAGGCGTCCAGGTCGTTGAGCAGACGCCGGGCCTGACTCTCCTCGACATCGAGCCCGGTCAGGCCTTGCAGCCGGCGGGCGTGATGGCCGGACTCGACGACCTTCGGCTGGATCCGTACGGTGGCGCCGTCCCAGTCGGTGACGATGTCGAGTTCGTCGACATCGAAACCGAGGTCGTTGAGCTCGTCGATCCGCTGCTCGATACGCCACATCTCATCGGTGCCGAACTCCTCGATGCCGGTCAGAGCCCGCCACAACGTGGCGTACCGATCCTCGATGCGTTCGATCAGGTCGACCGGGTCGAGCTGGTCGTCGAGGAGTCCGCCGGCCTGCAGATCCAGCAGCTCGCCGTACACATTGACGCGCAGCAGTTCGAGGTCGTGGGATCGCTGGCCGTCGCTGATCTGGTTGTGCAGCTCGCTGGTCTCGGCATCGACGAGGTAGGCCGAGAACTCCCCGGCGGCGCGACGGAACAGGGTGTTGGACAGCGAGCAGTCGCCCCAGAAGAACCCGTCGAGATGCAGCCGGACCAGCAAGACGACCAGCGCGTCGACGACCCGTTCGAGGGTGTCGTCCTGCAGCCGGTGGGAGAACAACGCGCGGTACGGCAGGGAGTGCGGGAGATGGCGCGTGATCAGCACCGGCTCGATCGGCTCGCCGTCGGGCGACTCACGACCGCTCACGATGCCCACCGGCTCTACCACCGGCAGCCCGAGCCGGACGAGATCCCGCAGCATTCGATACTCCCGCTCGGCCATCGCCGGCCGGGTCTCCTTGATCGCGTAGACCTGACTCTCGACGCGGACGAAGCGCACCACGTGCCGGGAGATGCCGCGAGCCAGCGGGACGTCGTACGACTCGTCCCACTGCTCGAGCGGTGTGTCCCAGGGCAACTGGAGCAGCGCCGGATGCGGGCGGGTCGCGAGAAACCGCAGCGCCATGGACCTAGTGTCCCGCGGGCCGGCTCAGCCCGACCGCGCGTCTCGCGAATCGACGGCTGCAACCCTCGCGTTGTCGGACATCTCGGACTCCTCGGCCTGCGATAACGGTGGTTTCCCGTGCCTAGAGTGGCGGGGTAGGGTCACTCATTCGGCGGATCCGAGGAGGTGCGACGTTGGCCGAGAGGGAGTCCGACCAACGGGTCGTGGACCGGTTGTCGCGGCCGCTGCGGGATCTGCGCATCTCGGTCACCGATCGCTGCAACTTCCGGTGTACGTACTGCATGCCGCGTGACGTCTTCGGCCCGGACTATCAGTTCCTCGATCGCTCCGAGCTGCTGACGTACGAGGAGATCACGCGGCTCGTCCGGGTCTTCGCGCGCCTCGGCGTCACCAAGATCCGGCTGACCGGCGGCGAGCCGCTGCTACGGCGGCAGGTCGAGCGACTGGTCGGGATGATCGCCGAGGTCGACGGCATCACCGACCTCGCCCTCACGACCAACGGCTCACTGCTCAGGGCGAAGGCGCCGCTGTTGCGAGCCGCCGGACTGTCCCGGGTCACGGTCAGTCTCGACTCGCTGAATCCCGACCGGTTCGCCGCGATCAGCGACACGAAGATCCCCGTGTCGCGGGTGCTGGACGGTGTGGAGGCCGCCCGCGACGCCGGACTCGGCCCGATCAAGATCAACGCGGTCGTGAAGCGGGGCGTCAACGACGGCGACGACATCACCGAGCTGGCGGCGTACGGACGCGAGCACGGCTACACGGTCCGGTTCATCGAGTACATGGACGTCGGCTCGACCAACGGCTGGCGGATGGACGACGTCGTACCCGCGCGCGAGATCGTCGATCGGATCGGCGCGGCGTGGCCGATCGAGCCGGTCGACCCGGCATACACCGGCGAGGTCGCCGAGCGCTATCGCTACGTCGACGGCTCGGGCGAGGTCGGCGCGATCGCGTCGGTCACGCAGCCGTTCTGCCAGACCTGTACCCGCTCACGGCTGTCGGCGCAGGGCGAGCTCTACACGTGTCTGTTCGCGTCTCGGGGGCATGACCTGCGCGCGCTCGTACGCGGCGACGCCGGCGACGACGGGCTCGAGACGGCGTTGCGCGGTATCTGGCTGCGCCGCACGGACCGCTACTCCGAGCTCCGTACGGCGGAGACGACGGTCCGCGACAAGGTCGAGATGTCCTACATCGGCGGCTGACCTACCGCCAGTGGTCCGTCCGCGAATCGCCCCGTGACCGGGCCCGACCGCCCCCGTCATGCAGTCGGGCCCAATCGGCTCGGATCAGCGTCCGGTCGCGGCGAACCAGGCGCCCGTTGGTGACGTCACGAAGATGATCGGCGCGATGCACGGGTTCGGCAGCGCGACGAAGGTGTTGAACCTGGCGTCGCCGTCCGCCGACGCCGGGACGAGGCCGGTCTCGACGTTGGTCGTCGTTGCCGCTCCGCCGGTGACCGTCATGCAGCTCACGATCGCCTTGAAGTTCGGGATCGGGTTGGTGCCCTGAAGATTCGCGGGAACCGGGGCGCGCCGGGCGAGGACCAGGCCCTCGACGTCGATCTTCAGCCGGCCGTTGGCGCCGAGTTTGCCGTGGGCTTCGTCGATCTCCCAGGGCAGTCCGCCGCCGCCGACTCCGCGGATCGGGTTGGCGGTGCCGGTGTAGGGCTCGGTCACTCCGACCATCACCTCGAACTTGACGACGGAGTCGTCCTGGCTGGATGCGGTACTCAGTGCCGGCGCGAACAGCAGCCCGAACAGCACGGCCGCGACGGCCACAATGCGTTGCACCATCCCCTGCTCCTCTCCCTGGGCGATCGGACGCCTTCGGCCCGAAGCGCATGTGAGGGATACGGCGTCTCGGGCGAGAGGGATTGCGGCCTGATGTCGCGCCGGTTTTGCACCCGTACTCACCGGCTCGATCCCGGTAGTAACGACGATCCGTCACTCGGACAGTAACCATCCGTCAGTTAGACAGGACCCCAGTGACGGATGGTTGGTGTCCGAGTGGCGGATCGACGCTGTCCGAGTGGCGGATCGACTCAGCCGAGGACGCGGTCGAGGTAGTCGTTGCCGAAGACTCCACTCGGATCGACCTCGGCCCGCACGGCGCGGAAGTCGTCGAACCGTGGATAGCGCTCGCGCAGTGTCGTCGCGTCGAGACCATGCAGCTTGCCCCAGTGCGGCCGGCCCGCGTACTCGGACATGATCGACTCGACGGCGCTGAAGTACGTCTCGTCGGCGACCCGATGGTAGAGATGCACCGCCACGTACGCGGACTCTCGGTCGTACGCCGTGGACAGCCAGATGTCGTCGGCGGCGGCGAACCGTACCTCGATCGGGAAGCTCACCGGAGTGCCCGTGGAGTCGATCCACTGCTGGATGGCCCGCACGGCGTCCGCGACGGCGGGACGTGGGATCGCGTACTCCATCTCGACGAAGCGCACCCGCCGTCGCGAGGCGAAGACCCGGAAGGAGTCGTCGACGTAGTCCCGCGCCGACAAGGCTCGACCGGACACGGCGTTGATGGTCGGCACCAGCGACGGCCACTGCGCGCCGAGCCGATTGACCGCCTCGAATGCGCCGTTGGACAGCACCTCGTCGTCGAGCAGGGCGCGGATCCGTCCGAGGCGGCGAGGGCGAGTGTCGGGGTCGACGCGGTTGTTGCGTTTGGTCAACGTGCAGTTTGTGTGCGGAAACCAGTAGAACTCGAAGTGGTCGTTGTCGTCGACGAGCTCGTCGAGGCGATCGAGAGTCTCGTCGAGGGGCATCCGGCCCTCGGCGGCATGCAACAGGAACGCCGGGACGCACTGCAACGTCACCTGGGCAACGACTCCCAAGGCGCCGAGGCCGACCCGGCCGGCGGCGAACAGCTCCGGTCGCGTATCGGTGTCGACATTGATGAGTTCGCCGCCGGCGGTGACGAGGTCGAAACCCACCACGGCCGCCGCCAATCCACGATGGCGAGCACCCGTGCCGTGGGTGCCGGTCGCCAGGGCACCGGTGAGCGACTGGCGGTCGATGTCGCCGAGGTTCGGCATCGCCAGCCGGTAGCGATGGAGCAGCTCGTTGAGCCGATGGAT
Organism: Nocardioidaceae bacterium; assembly: GCA_032154865.1. Classification (GTDB taxonomy): domain Bacteria; phylum Actinomycetota; class Actinomycetes; order Propionibacteriales; family Nocardioidaceae; genus DATFRX01. The sequence continues at coordinate 2,365 of JALDXR010000162.1, read as the reverse complement.
GGCGATGCCGCCCTCGACCGTGACGAGTCCGCTGTCCGGGTCGATCGAGATCGGCCGGTCGAGTGCCGACATGTCGAGTCGCACTCCGTCGGTGACGGCGATCGACGTGAAGGAGTGGCCGGACCCGATCGGCTTCACCCGCAGGCCATCCGCCTGCGCGGCCCGGACCGTGGCGGCGAGGTCTTCGATCGATCGGGGCCGCGCGAGTCGCTGCGGCGTCGCGGTCTGGTTGCCGGCCCAGTTGCGCCAGGCGTGGAAACCGTCGTCTCCCCGTATCGACCTCATCCGAAGTTGCGCCCCTCGCCGCGATAGGTCGGCACCGTCTGGCGTTCACCACCGGCGCCCATCAGATGCACGGCGTCGAACCGCTCGCACATCTCGCCGGCCTTGGCGTGCCGCATCCACACCCGGTCGCCGACCCGAAGCCGGCGGGCCGCGTCGCCACGCACCGGCGTCTGAACCTCGCCGGCACCTTCGGCGCGGAGGAGCTTCAACCCCGGGGGATACGTGGGCACCGGCTGACGGCCCCTGCCGACCGGCCCGGACGCGATATAGCCACCGGAGTAGAGCGTGACGATGTCGGGAGCGGCTCGGCGTACGACCGGAAGCGCGAACAGCGCCGCCGGTTGCGGAGTGAACGCCGCGTAGCCGTCGAACAGTCCCGGCCCGAACAGTCCCGACCCGGCGGCGAGCTCCGTCACGGCCCGGTCGCCGGTCGTGTCGTGCAGACTGCCGGTGCCGCCGCCGTTGACGAACTCCAGCTCGGCATGCTCGCGGACCGCCTCGACCAGCGCGGCCCGGCGCGTGGCGAGGTCACGCATCGACGCGCGCTTCATCAGGCGCACGGCGGGCGAGGTGTCGGGCACCCCGGCGACCTGACCTTCGTACGTCATGACGCCGACAAGCCGGAATCCCGGCCGTTCGGCGATGGCCCTGGCAGCGTCGGCCGCCTCGTCAGGCGTGTGCAGCGGCGATCGACGCGTGCCGAGATGGAGGCGGCCGACGCGGAGCGAGGCATCGAGATCCAGCGCGACCCGCATCAGTCGGTGACCCGCGCCGAGGACGTCGTCCACGAAGTCGAGTTGCTCGACCGAGTCGACCATCACCGTGACGGCCTCGGCGCGGGCGTCGTCCGCCGCGAGTGCCTGCCACGCCGTCCGGTCCGTCGACGGGTAGGCGACCACGATGTCGGTCTCCCCGTGGTCCGCGAGCCAGTTCGCCTCAGCGAGCGAGTACGCCAGCACGCCGGCGAATCCGGGCCGCTCCAGGGTCTTGTCGATCAGGTGCCGGACCCGGATCGACTTGCTCGCGAGGCGAATCGGCTTGCCCGCGGCGCGGCGTACGAGATCGAGCGCATTCGCTTCGTACGCCGCCATGTCGATCACGGCGAACGGCGGGTCGAGTTCGGCTGTGGCCGCATCCAGGTCGAAGCGCATCCTGAGCCCGATCCTCGCAGATGCCGTTCGGCGGTCCGTCGTCCCTGACCACGTAGGCCGCGCTACGTCGATGCGAAGCGGTTGGCGTCCAGGTGCAGCTCGAAGATCGTGCCGACGCAGTCCAGCCCGGCACGTTCGACGGCCGAGCGCGAATCCCAGTTGCGCCACCAACACCCAGCGGCCACGCGCCGACCCCTGTCGAGTGCTTCGTGAGCCAGCAGGGCCAGGATCGACGAGCCGACTCCCTCGCGGCGCACTGAAGGATTCGCGTACATGCCGATGTCGGTGACCCGGTCGCTGATCGGATGCGCGACGTACATGCCGATTCCCACTCGCATGCCGCGACGTTCGGCGATCCGCAGTTGGCTCTTGTCGAGCGGCTCGTCGTAGTCGTCGAGGAAGTCCTGCGCTGTCAGATACGCAAGGTCGTCACGCGTGGCCAGGCGCAGCGACAGTCCGTCGATCGGCTCCCGCAGCGCGGACTCGTCCAGCAGCTCGAACTGGTACCCCTGCGGCTGGATCGTGGTCGCGAAGCCGCCGAACAGGTCGACATGATGCTGGTCCCAGCTCGCCACGTAGGCGCGTGTGACGTCGCGATCCGCGAGGTACGACTGGAGCGCTTGCCGACTGAGACGTCGATGCGCAACGTCCAGCCTGAAGTACGCCAGACTCCCTTGATGAGATGCCGCGACACCTGCCCTTGCGCCGTCGATGACCACCCGCACGGCGTCGCCGGTCAGCTGATGATGGCCCATGAAGAAGTCGCCGAGATACGGCTGCCTGCGGTGATGGGCCACGATCTCGCCCCGGACGTCATCCGGGTCCACGGACTCGAACCTGACGTCCACGTCGGCCCGATGCATGGTCCGAACGTGCCAGCGCTCTCGCCACCGAGCAACCGGATTAGCGCCTGTCGGGCAGCCTGCGAC
>JALDXR010000161.1:0-7516 GCA_032154865.1 Nocardioidaceae bacterium | reverse complement strand
GGCCTACGACGAACGCGACCCACAGCGGGAGCGCGGTCATCGCATCGCCGAGGTTGTGGACCGAGTCGGCGAGCAGCGCCACCGAACCCGACATCGCGGTGACGGCGAGCTGCAGCAACGCGGTGACCGCGAGGGCGGCCAGGCTGACCTTGACGGCCCGGATGCCGGCGGCGCTCGATTCCATGCCGTCGTCGGCGGAGTGGATGTGGTGGCTGTGGTTGTGGGCGCCGAACAGCTCGGCGACGAACCCGCGGATCGTCATGCTGGCCCCGCCGACGACGCCGGATCCGTCCCGTGGAGTTGCGCCAGCTCGGCGTCGTCGCGGTGGTGCCCGGGCACGTCCGGGCCGGCGTGCTCGGCGTTGTGGACGGCATCGGTCACGAGCTGGGCGATGTGGTCGTTGGCGATCCGATAGAAGACCTGCGTGCCCGCCCGACGGGTCTGGACGAGCCGGGCCATCCGCAGCTTGGCGAGGTGCTGAGACACCGCGGCCGGCGGCCGCCCGATGTGCTCCGCGAGCTCGTTGACCGGCAGCTCCCGGTCGGTCAGCGCCCAGAGGAGCTGGATGCGACTGGCGTCGGCCAGCATCCGGAACACCTCGACCGCCAGGTCCACCTGGTCGTCGGGCAGCCGACGTCTGCAAGCCTGCTTATCTGCGCGCATACGCAGATAGTACGCCTCCAGCCTCGGGTCGAGGCAACTGTCCTTACCGCTTGCGCGCGAAGGTCAGGCCGTCGGCGATCGGGAGCATCGCGAGCTCGACCCGATCGTCGTCGGCGGCGTGGTCGTTGAACCGCTGGATCGCTTCGCCGACCGGACCCGGGTCGTCGGACACGACCCGGCTGTTGGAGAAGACGTTGTCGACCAGGATCACGCCACCCGGCCGGGTGCGGGCGACGATCTCTTCCCAATAGTCGACGTATCCCTCCTTGTCGGCATCGATGAAGGCCAGATCGATCGATGGATCGGTCGGCAGGTCGCGCAGGGTCTCGACCGCCGGCGCCAGCCGGAGCTCGATGCGGTCGGCGACGCCGGCCCGCTCCCAGTAGCGCTGGGCGATCGCGGTGAACTCCGCACTCACGTCGCAGCACAGCAGCCGGCCGCCGTCGGCCAGGCCGCGGGCGATGCACAGCGAGGAGTAGCCGGTGAACGTGCCGACCTCGACGGCGTACCGGACGTTCAGCGTCCTGGTCAGCAGGGTCATGAACGCCCCCTGCTCGGGAGCGATCTGCATGCCGGCCTCGTCGGGCAGTGCCTTGGCGGTCTCGGCGGCGAGGTCGAGCAGCAACTCGTCGGGCGGCGGCCGATTGTGTCGTACGAGGTAGTCGTGCAACTCCGGTGTGATGGCCTTGGTCGTACGGGACATGCTGCGAAACTTACCCGCCCGACCCGCCGACCCGGTCCGCTGTGCGGCTGAGTTTCTCGCTGCCGTCGCGCCCTGTGTATCCTCTGAGGTCGCTTGCCCCAATAGCTCAGTCGGCAGAGCGTCTCCATGGTAAGGAGAAGGTCTACGGTTCGATTCCGTATTGGGGCTCTGGGAGACTGGTAGCGCCACCTCCCGTGGCGGGGTAGCTCAGGTGGTCAGAGCACACGGCTCATAATCGTGGTGTCGCGGGTTCGAGTCCCGCCCCCGCTACCACGACGACAACCCCTGAGAACGCCCACCGAACGCATCCGACCAGCACCGAAAGAGTCTCACCGTGGCTACCAAGAGCACAGACGTCCGCCCCAAGATCACGATGGCGTGCACTGTCTGCAAGGAGCGCAACTACATCACCAAGAAGAACCGGCGTAACGACCCGGATCGCTTGGAGCTGAAGAAGTACTGCCCGCGCTGCAAGAAGCACACCGAGCACCGCGAGACCCGCTGACCTCGCGGCCGCCGATGCCACTCGCCCCGGACCTGGCCGGCCGTGAGTTTCCCCCGACGCCGCCCTATGACGTGAGTCGCAGCCAGATCGCGGCGTTCGCCGACGCGATCGGCACCGACGACCCGCTGCATCGCGATCTCGACGCGGCGCGCGCGGCCGGGCATCCCGACGTCATCGCGCCGCCCACGTTTCCGATCGTCGTCGCGTTCCAGGCGATGTCGGCGTTCATGGCCGACCCCGACGTCGGGATCGAGCTGCGCAACGTGGTCCACTCCGACCAGCGGTTCGAGGTCGACCGTCCGATCCGGGCCGGCGACGTCCTGACCGCCGTGATCAGCGTCGAGTCGGTACGGCAGGCCGCCGGGACCGCTCTGATCGCCACTCGGAGCGTCATCCGTACCGTCGACGGCGAAGCGGTCTGCACCGCATACGCCACGCTGGCGCATCGGGCGCCGGAGGGAGCCTGATGGCGCCGCTCAAGCCCGGAGTGTCACTTGGACCGGCGCACTTCCGAGTGCGCCGGTCTGACCTGGTCCGCTATGCCGGTGCCAGCGGCGACTTCAACCCGATCCACTGGTCGCAGCGAGTGGCGACCGAGGTCGGCCTGCCCGGCGTGATCGCGCACGGCATGTACACGCTCGGCCTCGCCGGCCGGGCGGTCGCCGAGTGGGCCGGCGGCGCCGACCGCGTCATCGAGCTCGGGAGTCGGTTCACCAAGCCCGTGGCGGTGCCGGACGACGAGTCCGGAGTCGTCGTCGAGGTCAGCGGCGAGGTCAAGCCGGCCGACGCGGCGGGACGGGTCCGGATCGATCTCACCGTCACCTGCGGCGACCAGAAGGTCCTCGGCATGGCCCGCGCCGTCGTCGCCAGCGATGACTGAGCGCACCGAGACGCCGCTGTCCGAGCTCACCACGCTGCGGCTCGGCGGCCCGGCGAAGCGGCTCGTCGAGGTGCACGACGAGGCCGCTCTCGTGGCCGAGGTGACCGCCTGCGACGAGCGGGGTGAGCCGGTCCTCGTGCTGGGCGGTGGCAGCAACGTAGTGGTCGCCGACGGCGGCTTCGACGGCACGGTGGTCCTGGTCCGGATCGGCGGTGTCCGCATCGACGACGACGGCTGCGGGGGCGTCACCGTCACGGTCGGGCCGGGAGAGGACTGGGACGAGTTCGTCGTGCGCGCGATCGGTGAGGGCTGGCGCGGTGTCGAGTGCCTGTCGGGCATCCCGGGACTATGCGGCGCGGTCCCGATGCAGAACGTCGGGGCGTACGGGCAAGAGGTGGCGGACTCGATCGCGTCGGTTCGGACGTACGACCGCAAGCAGCAGCGCCAGGTCACCTACGCGGCCGGCGACTGCGACTTCGGCTACCGATCCAGCCGCTTCAAGCGGGAGCCGGGACGGCACCTGATCCTCGGGGTCACCTTCCAGTTCGCCTCGGGCGACCAGTCGGCTCCGATCCGCTATGCCGAGTTGGCTCGCCGGCTCGATGTCGAGGTCGGCTCGCGGCTGCCCAGCGCCGACGTCCGGGAGGCGGTCCTCGGGCTGCGCCGTGGCAAGGGCATGGTCCTCGACCCGGCCGACCACGACACCTGGAGCGCCGGGTCGTTCTTCACCAATCCGATCCTGGCCGAGGCGGCGGCCGGTCGGTTGCCGTCCGACGCGCCCCGGTGGCCGGTCGAGGATGGCCGGGTGAAGACGAGTGCCGCCTGGTTGATCGAGCGCGCCGGCTACGCCCGGGGCTTCGGCACCGGCGCGATCCGGGTCTCGTCCAAGCACACGCTGGCGCTGACCAACCGTGGCGCCGGCTCCGCGACCGAGTTGGTCGCCCTCGCGCGGGAGATTCGCGACGGGGTCGCGGCGAAGTACGGCGTCGTGCTCGAGAACGAGCCCGTCTTGGTCGGCCTCGAGCTCTGACGGCGCGACGGCGTCAGTCGGCCGAGGAGGCGATCAGTGCCAGGATCACGACCAGGACGAACAGCGCGAAGAGCATGCACAGCACCGATCCGATGATGCCGAGGACGTAACCCACCTTGACCTCGTCCTCGCCCGACCAGCGCCCGGGTTGCTGGGCGTACTCACGCTTGACCCGGGTGCCGATGTACCACGCGAAGGGACCGGTCGGCGGGAAGATCGCCACCGACAGAGCCCCGAGGATCAGCACGGTCATCGCGTCGGGGTGCCGTGGTCGCGGCGGCGGCATCGGATACGGCGGCGGTCCGTACCCGCCCGGTGCGTAGCCCGGCGGGGGCGGTGGCGGCTGATACGGCGGTTGCTGTGGCGGCGGGTACGGCGGCGGTGGCGCACCTGGGGGATAGGGAGGCTGTGGTCCGCCCGACGGGTACGGCGGTGGCGGTCCGTCCGGGGGATAGGGCGGCGGTGGTCCGCTCGGCGGGTACGGCGGTGCCGGTGCGTCCGGCGGAGGCGGTGGCGGTGGCGGATACGGCTCTTCCGGCGGAGCCGGTGGCGGCTCGTCTGCCGGCGGCGGCGGCTCGTCTGCCAGCGGCGGCGGCTCGTCCGGCGGAGGCGGTGGCGGCTGCTGCTCCGGCCGAGGGGCGTCGGGCTGTTCGGGTTCCGACGGCGGCTGCGTCATGGGTTCACCATCTCAGAACAGCGGCCGCAGTGGGCGATTCCTCGCCGGGCTGAAGGCTGCTATCCGGACTGATCAGACGGTTCGGTACGGAGCCATCGATCGACCCCGTCGAGGAGCGCGCCGCGAATGTCGCTCGGCGCGCACGAGCCGCGGATCGACATCCGGGCGAGCTCGGCGAGGGCCGGGTCGTCGAAGCCGTGGGCGGCGCGGACGACGGCGTACTGTCCTGCGAGCCGCGATCCGAACAGCAAGGGATCGTCGGCGCCGAGACTGACCGGGATCCCCTTCGCCAGCAACTCGGGCACCGGGACCTCCTCCAACGAGGCGTAGACGCCGAGCGACACGTTGGAGACGGGGCAGACCTCCAGGGTGACCCCGGCCGCTGCGACCGCGTCGAGCACGGCCCGGTCCTCGACGCAGCGGACCCCGTGGCCGATCCGGTCGGCGGCCAGCTGCTCGAGGCAGTCGGCCACACTCTGCGGCCCGCGCAACTCTCCACCGTGCGGCACGCTCAGCAGGTCGGCGCGGGCCGCGATGGCGAAGGCGGGGGCGAACTCCTCGATGCGGCCGCGCCGCTCGTCGTTGGACAGGCCGAACCCGACGACGCCGCGCCCGACGTACTGCTGGGCCAGCCAAGCGAGCGTACGCGCGTCGAGCGGATGCTTGGTCCGGTTGGCGGCGATCACGACCCCGATGCCGATGCCGACCTGCTGCTCGGCGTCCCGGGCCGCGTCCAGCACCATCTCGGTGAACGCGGTGATCCCGCCGAAGCGGTTGCCGTAGCCCGAAGGATCGACCTGGATCTCCATCCAGCCGGAGCCGTCGGCCCGGTCGTCGGTGGCAGCCTCGAGCACCAGCCGCCGGATGTCCGCCTCGGTGCGCAAGACCGATCGCGCGACGTCGTAGAGCCGCTGGAAGCGGAACCATCCCTTCTCGTCGGTCGCCGTGAGGTGCGGTGGCCACTCCTCGGTCAGCGCGGCAGGCAGCCGGAGACCGTCCCGCTCCGCGAGCTCGATCAGCGTCGAGTGCCGCATCGCGCCGGTGAAGTGCAGGTGCAGATGAGCCTTCGGCAATGCGTGGACGTCGCGCCGCAGGCAGGCGTCGTCGACGGTCTCGAGAGTCGAGTCGAGCGAGGTCACCGGGTCAGGGCCAGTAGCTTCTGCATCCGGCCCACGCCCTCGACCAGGTCCTCGTCGGACAGCGCGTACGACATCCGGAGGTAGCCCGGCGTGCCGAACGCCTCGCCGGGAACGACCGCGACCTCGATCTCGTCCAGGATCACCTCGGCCAGCTCGGCCGATGTCGCCGGCCGTCGCCCGCCGACCTCGCGCCCGAGGACGTCGGTGACGCAGGGGTAGGCGTAGAACGCGCCCTTCGGCTCGGGACAGCGGACCCCGTCGATCGCGTTGAGCATCTCCACGATCGTGCGGCGCCGGCGGTCGAACGCCTCCCGCATGTGGGCCACCGCCGACAGGTCACCCGAGACCGCCGCCAGGGCCGCCCGCTGGGACACGTTGGCGACGTTGGACGTCGCGTGCGACTGCAGGTTGGTCGCCGCCTTCGCGACGTCCGGCGGCCCGATCAGCCAGCCGACCCGCCACCCGGTCATCGCGTACGTCTTGGCGACGCCGTTGACGACGACGCATCGGTCGGCGAGCTCCGGGACGGCGACCGGCATCGAGACCGCCTCGACACCGTCGTAGGTCAGGTGCTCGTAGATCTCGTCGGTGATTACCCAGATGCCGTGCTCGACGGCCCAGCGGCCGATCGCTTCGACCTGGTCGGGCGGATACACCGCGCCGGTCGGGTTGCACGGCGAGCAGAACAGCAGCGCCTTGGTCCGGTCCGTCCGCGCCGACTCCAGCTGGTCCACCGTGACCAGGTAGTCCTGCGTCTCGTCGGCCACCACCTCGACCGGAACGCCGCCGCCGAGCCGGATCGACTCCGGGTAGGTGGTCCAGTACGGGGTGGGCAGCAGAACCTCGTCGCCCGGGTCCAGCAGGGTCGCGAACGTCCCGTAGACCGCGTGCTTGCCGCCGTTGGTCACCACGACCTGCCGGGCCTCCACCTCGTAGCCCGAGTCGCGCCGGGTCTTGTCGGCGATCGCCTGCTTGAGCTCGGGGAGTCCGCCGGCCGGCGAGTAGCGGTGGGTGCGCGGGTCGGAGCAGGCCTCGATCGCCGCCGCCACGATGTAGTCCGGCGTCGGGAAGTCGGGCTCGCCGGCGCCGAAGCCGATGACCGGGCGGCCGGCGGCCTTCAGCGCCTTGGCCTTGGCGTCGACGGCGAGCGTGGCGGACTCGGCGATGCCGCCGATCCGGGCGGAGATCCGGCCCGACGAGGTGGCGGATGGCATGGTCATGGGCTCATCGTCGCATCTCGGACGGGCCGGACGGAGCCAGGGCGGTCCGGGGTTCGCCGACGCCGGGCGGGTACGCCAGGCCCTCGGTTCGACGCGGAGCGGCGGCAACCCGTACACTCGACTCTCCGGTGGATTCTCACCCTGTGTCGTCATGCCCTCAGCCTGGCTCGTCGAGGGTGGTGGATGAGGGCTTCGCCGAAGGGCAGTAGCTCAACTGGAAGAGCATCGGTCTCCAAAACCGAAGGCTGGGGGTTCGAGTCCCTCCTGCCCTGCAGGCCGGCCAGGGCTGTGATCGGCGCGATTGTCGGTCCAGAATGGTGTAGGAAGAGAACTGAGTACGAGAGAAGCGAGGCATCGTGAGTGAGACGCGCTCCAGCGCCGTGAAGCGCCGCGAGGGCGGCGGTCGCACCACGCCGGTGATGTTCTATCGCCAGGTGGTCGCCGAGCTACGCAAGGTCGTGTGGCCGACCCAGCAGATGGTCGTCACCTACTTCTTCGTCGTGCTCGTCTTCGTGATCGTCATGATGAGCATCATCGCCGGGCTGGACTTCGCGTTCGGCAAGGCGATGTTCCAGATCTTCGGCTGACCGCGGGTCAGCGAATTGGTGAGCAAGGTGTCCGAACCCAGCATGTCCCAGCCCTCCGACGAGGCAACCGACCTCCGCATCCTCGAGACCGAGGACGCCGAGTCGGCCGACCC
>JALDXR010000160.1:0-7524 GCA_032154865.1 Nocardioidaceae bacterium | reverse complement strand
TGGTCCATCACCCGTACGACTCGTTCGCCACCAGCGTGCAGCGGTTCATCGAGCAGGCCGCCGCCGATCCCCACGTGCTGGCGATCAAGCAGACCCTCTATCGCACGTCCGGCGACTCACCGATCATCGATGCGCTGATCGACGCGGCCGAGGCCGGCAAGCAGGTGCTCGTACTCGTGGAGCTCAAGGCGCGGTTCGACGAGCAGGCCAACATCCGCTGGGCCCGCAAGCTGGAGCAGGCCGGCTGCCATGTCGTCTACGGCCTGCTCGGCCTCAAGACGCACTGCAAACTGGCGCTGGTCGTACGCGACGAACCCGAGGGCATCCGGCGCTACGCGCACGTCGGCACCGGCAACTACAACCCGAAGACCGCTCGGCTCTACGAGGACTTCGGGCTGCTGACGTCCAACTCCAACATCGCCGGCGACCTGACCGACCTGTTCAACAACCTGTCGGGCTACTCGCGCCGGGCCACCTACCGGCAGCTGCTCGTGGCGCCGAGCGGTATCCGGGCCGGAATCCTCGAACGCATCGAACGCGAGATCGACCATCACCGGTCCGACCGCCCGGCCCGGATCCGGATCAAGATCAACGCCCTGGTCGACGAGGCCACGATCGACGCCCTGTTCCACGCCAGTCAGGCCGGCGTCCCGATCGACCTGCTGACCCGCGGCATCTGCGCTCTGCGGCCGGGGGTCTCGGGCCTGTCCGAGACGATCCAGGTGCGAAGCATTCTCGGTCGGTTCCTCGAGCACAGCCGGATCTTCTGGTTCGACAACGGCGGCGAGCCGGAGGTGTGGATCGGCTCGGCCGACCTCATGCATCGCAACCTCGATCGCCGGGTCGAGGCGCTCGTACGCGTTCCGCGGCGGGCCCATGTCGAGGAGCTCGGAGCCCTCCTCGACAGGTCGTTCGACGACGAGACCTCCGCCTGGCATCTGCAGGCCGACGGCACCTGGGAGCGACGCAATCTCGCACCGGACGGGACGCCGCTCAACGATCTCCAGGAGTGGTTGATCGCCCAGGCGCAGCGCCGCCGCCGAGCCGTCAGCTAGAGCTCGACGATCCCTGTCGCAGTGGCGGATCGTCACTGTCGCAGTGGCGGATCGTGGCTGTCGCAGTGGCGGATGGTCACTGTCGCAGTGGCGGATCGTCACTGTCGCAGTGGCGGATGGTCGCCGTCGCAGTGGCGGATCGTGGCTGTCGCAGTGGCGGATCGTCGCGCAAAATAAAGACGGGCCGGCTCGCAGCATCTGGGGGGAAATGCACGAGCCCGGCCCGTCGCGCGTCCAGCCGGCTTGGGGGGTGGGCGGGCTGGACGGCCGACTGCCACTCTACCCGTCGCATCCTGCAAACAGCAACGGGCTGCTCACAAGATCTGAGACCAAGCTCATCCGGTCCTCTATAGGCAACATGACCAGGACTAATGCACTGTTCTGGACCTCCGAATCCACCACCGAAAATCGCTCGTCATAGGTCCCTCCCTGGCCGATCGCCGGGCCCTTGGCGAGGTCGGTTCGCGGCCCCTTTTCGGCCTCCGCGATCGCGGCGGATTCGAAGCCCATACTGACCACCAATTCGAGCCCGCGATCGGATGGCACGATGGCGAAGCCGAGTCCGTCATGGGGCTGGAGACCACCGACCTCGGCGATCCGGGCGGCCGCCAACTCACGGTCCGATGTACTCGCGGTGTCGAAGGACGTGACCGCGCATGCGCGTGGCGCCCGATGCACGATCGCGGCGATCGCGCCGTCGAGCGGGTCGGCCGTCGTGGCGACATCGGCCAGGCCGCCCATGCCTCCCGAATCGGAGGTGATCGTGTCGACGGTGCGCTCGACGTAGCCCGGCGCGTCGGACAGCACGACCAGCCGTTCGTCGGCCAGGACCGCCACGTGCTCCAGGAGTGGCGTCAGCGTGTCGTCGAACGCGGCCAGCAGGTCCGGGCCGCCCCGCCAGACTCCCCCACTGTCGCCGGCCGAGTCGGGCTCGGCGTAACCCACGTCGGCCAGGCCCGCTGTCACGTCGTCGGGATCGAGCCCGTCGTCCAACGCGGCGACAATCACCGCCCCCTCGCGAGCCTGGCCGAAGGTCTCCCACTCGAGATCGAGCACCGACCAGCCGTACGGCTCGGCCATGACCGGCGCCGAGGCGACGAGGCCGGACACCGCCGACAGGTCGTCCTCGTACGCCGCGTCGAGCGCCTCCTGACGATCGGCTTCCGCGGCGGTACTGGACACTCCGGGAGCGCCGACCGACTCGCGGACCTGATGCCAGTCGGTGAAGTTGGCCGTCAGCGTGACGTCGGGCAACGTCGCCAGTGCCCGTGACAGCGGGGAGCGGAGCTCGTCGCTGCCGCGCGCGATCAGCGCTCCCGAGACGAGCGCCATGGCGAGCACCACGGCGGCGGCGAGCGTACGACGCATCGGCATAGCATGGCAGGCCACGTCGAGTACGGGTCCTGGGTGTGCATTCTGGCCGCGAAGCAGCGACACTGCTCGCGTGGAGCCCACGCCAACGGTCCTCGCCGCCGGTGCGGTCGTGTGGCGTCGGGTGGACGGCATCACCGAGCTGCTCGTCGTCCATCGGCCGAAGTACACCGACTGGTCGTTTCCCAAGGGCAAGCCCAACCGCGGCGAACGGCTTCCGACGACAGCGGCCCGGGAGGTGCTCGAGGAGACGTCGGTGCCGGTCCGGCTCGGGCTACCCATGCTGACCGTCCGTTACCCGCTCCACCGGCCCCGTCCGGTCACCAAGCAGGTGTCGTACTGGATCGCCCGGCCGATCGGCGACGGCGACATCACCCTCGAGCCGAACCACGAGATCGACCAGGCCCGCTGGCTGACCATCGACAAGGCCCGACGGCAGCTCTCCTACGCGCACGATCACGGGCTGCTCGACCAGTTCGTACGCCGGCACGAGTCCAAGGCCCACCGGACCCGCACGCTGGTCGTCCTCCGCCACGCCGCCGCCCGCTCCCGGAACCGGTGGAAGGGCGACGACCGACGCCGCACGCTGACCGCCACCGGGTTACGGGAGGCACATCGACTGGTGCCGTTGCTCGCGGCGTACGGTGTCAGCGAGATCGTCAGCAGCGATTCGGCGCGATGCGTGCAAACGGTCGAGCCGTACGCGGATCACCTCGACGCCGACATCGTTCTCGAGCCCGGCGTCGCCGAGGAGGAGGCGACCACGAAACGGGTTAGGGAGGTCATTCGCGACCTCTGCGGCAGCAAGCGTCCAGCCGTCCTGTGCACGCACCGGCCGGTGCTGCCGATGCTGTTCGAAGCGCTCGGAGTCGCGCCGATTCCGCTCGAACCGGCTCAGTTGCTGGTCGTCCACCATCGCGGGCGAAAGGTCCTGGCGTCCGAGTTGCACCACGCCTGAGCACAATGGCGCGGTCCGTTACGGAGTGCATCTACCTGGGGATTTAACGTAAAGTCCGCCCAGCCTCAAACGAACCGTCTCCTGGTCGCTGGCCACCGTTCATTGTGCGTTTACCTGCACCGATCAGTCGCTTCACCTCGGATCCCTAGTTTCCGAGGTGCGGGCCGACGTGGCCTGCGAAGGTTCCAACTCCTGGAGAGGGATTGCAGTGAATCGCACCCCCTTGCGCCGCGCCGCCGCTCCAGCGGCGATTGCGCTCTCACTCGCGCTCGTCGCCGCCGCCTGCGGCAGCGATGGCGATGACAGTGGCGGCGGCGGCAGCAGCGGAGACGTGTCCGGCAGCGTCAACATCTCCGGCTCGTCGACCGTTGAACCCATTAGCTCACTCGTCGCCGAGGAGTTCAGCGGGGAGAACGAGGGCGTCGACATCGCCGTCGACGGACCTGGCACGGGGGACGGCTTCGAGCTGTTCTGCGAAGGCCAGACCGACATCTCCGACGCCTCCCGGCCGATCGAGGCCGAAGAGGCTCAGATCTGCAAGAAGAACGGCATCGAGTACACCGAGCTCGCGATCGGATTCGATGGCATCACGGTGCTGACGAATCCGAACAACGACTCGGTGGAGTGCCTGAGCTTCGCGGATCTCTACGCACTGATCGGCCCCGAGGCCGAAGGCTTCGAGAACTGGTCTGACGCCCAGGAGCTCGCGAGCTCGCTCGGCTCGTCGACCGAGTTCCCCGACGAGGCGCTCGAGCTGACCGGTCCGGGTGCCGAGTCCGGCACCTACGACTCGTTCATCGAGATCGCTCTGACGCCAATCGCCGAGGAGCAGGGCCTGCCGGAGAACAAGCTTGAGACCACGCGTCCGGACTACGCCTCCAGCGCTGACGACAACACCATCGTCAGCAACATCGAGGCGTCGGACACCTCGCTCGGCTGGGTCGGCTTCGCGTTCGCCGAGAACGCGGGCGACAGCGTCAAGGAGGTCGCCGTTTCGGCCGAGCCCGGCGGCGAGTGCGTCGAGCCGAGTGCCGAGACGATCGCCGACGGCAGCTACCCGCTGGCCCGGACGCTCTACATCTACGTCAACAAGGCCAAGGCCGCCGACAACCAGGCCGTGTCGGCCTACGTCGACTTCTACCTCGGTGACCTGAACACGTGGGTCGAGGAGACCGGCTACGTCCCGCTGCCTGAGGACCAGGCCAGCGAGACGATGTCCACCTGGGAATCCAGCAATACGCGCTGATGGCTACCTCAACCGTTCCGCCGAGTGGATCACCGGTCGACCTGACCGGTGATCCACGCCGGCAACGGCGCGAGCGCTTCATGGGCGTGCTGTTCTTCGCGGCGGCAGTCACCTCGCTCGTGGTCAGCGCGGCGATCCTGTACTCGCTGTTCAGCAACGGCCTGGAGTTCTTCACCGATGTCAACTGGGGACATGTCTTCGGCACCGACACGTGGAGCCCCCGGTTCGACGAGTTCAGCATCGCGACGATCTTCATGGGGAGCCTGATCGTCACCGGCATCGCGATGATCGTCGCCACACCGCTCGGTTTGGGCGCCGCGATCTACCTCTCCGAGTACGCTCGGCCCCGCATCCGTACGGTGCTGAAGCCGATCCTCGAGGTGCTCGCCGGCATCCCCTCGGTGGTGCTCGGCGTCTTCGCCCTCATCTGGATCGCGCCCGAGGTGGTCGGCCGGGTGTTCGGTGAGGAGAACGGCCGCGGCGGCACCATGATGGCGGCCGGCATCGGCGTCGGCATCCTCACGATCCCGCTGATCGCGTCGGTGTCAGAGGACGCGATGCGAGCGGTCCCCCAGAGCCTGCGACAGGCGTCGGCTGGGCTGGGAGCGCGTCGCATGACGACAACCTTGCGGGTGGTCCTCCCGGCCGCGATCTCGGGCATCGTCGCCGCATTCATCCTGGCGACCTCACGAGCGCTGGGCGAGACGATGGTCGTGTTCATCGCCGGCGGAGCCGCGGACCAGGCGCAATACACCCACAACCCACTGGACGGCGGTCTGACGATGACCGCCGCGATGGCGTCGCTGGCCGTCGGGACCGAGCAGGTGCGGGGTGCCGGTCTGGCCGTGCCCAGCCTGTACTTCGTCGGCATCGTGTTGTTCGCCTTCACCTTCGGACTGAACCTGATCGCCGACCGCTTCGTAAAACGGGTCCGGCAGATCTACTGACGCCGAAGGATTGGAGGGAACTGTGTTCAGCACAATCGGCAGCAGCGGCGAGGCCGCGATCCAAGGCAGCGTCGCCCAGTCCCTGCAGGGCAAGCGCCGCTCCGACAGCCGCGGTTGGGCCTTCGAGATAGCCCTCCTGGTCAGCCTGCTCGTCTGTCTGCTGATCCTCGGTGCGCTGATTCTCTCGGTGCTGACCGACGGAACACCGGTCTACACCGACCGGGGCTGGGAGTTCCTCGACAGTGGACTGTCGAGCATCGCCGACCGGGCCGGCATCTCCCAGGGCATCGTGGGATCGTTCTGGATCGCGGTCAGCGTGGTCGTGCTCGCCGTCCCGATCGGCATCGGCGCCGCGATCTACCTCGAGGAGTACGCGCCGCGCAACAAGCTCACGTCGTTCATCGAGCTCAACATCCGCAACCTCGCCGGCGTGCCGTCGGTCGTCTACGGACTTCTCGGACTCGCCATCTTCGTCGAGACGTTCCACGGCTTCACCGGGGCCGACGGGGTCGATCGCCGTACGCTGGCGGCGGCCGGAGTGACGCTCGCCGTCCTCGTCCTGCCGATCGTCATCATCACGACGGCGGAGGCGATCCGGGCCGTGCCACAGGCCCTGCGCGAAGGCGCCTACGGCGTCGGTGCCACGCGGTGGGAGGTCATCCGCTCCCAGGTCATGCCGTACGCCGCTCCCGGCATCTTCACCGGCGCCCTGCTGTCGATCGCGCGGGCCGTCGGCGAGGCGGCGCCACTGATCGTGATCGGCGCGGTCACCGGGTTCTTCAGCACCGGGGAGGGTCTCAACGCCCAGAACGTCACCGACCCCAGCCACCTCGGCGAGCGGTTCGTCGCACTCCCGTCGATCGTGACCACCTTTGCGAAGCTTCCCGAAGACGAGTTCAAAGTCAGTAACGCCGCAGCGACTATCATCGCGATGTTGGTGTTCGTCCTGCTGATCAACTCGATCGCGATCGTGCTTCGCAACCGATACGAGAAGAAGAGGTCGGGATGATGACCAGGATCACCATCGGACAGCGTCGGGCCGAGACGGAAGAGGCGCCTTTGAGTCAGGGCATCGAGGTCACCCACCACGACGAGCCCGACGTGGACGCACTCCCGGTCGTCTTCGCGGTCGAAGACCTCAGCGCCTACTACGGCGACTTCCGAGCCGTGCGGGACGTGACGCTCGACGTACGCCAGCACCAGATCACCGCGTTCATCGGTCCGTCCGGTTGCGGCAAGACGACCGTGCTCCGGTGCTTCAACCGGATGAACGACCTGATCCCCGGCGCTCGGACGGTGGGCCGGCTGGACTACCACGGGGTCTCGCTCTACGGCCCCAAGGTCGACCCGGTCGAGGTGCGCCGCCGGATCGGCATGGTGTTCCAGAAGCCGAATCCGTTCCCGAAGTCGATCTACGACAACGTGACCTACGGCCCGAAGCTGTTCGGCGTACGCAAGCGCGCCCAGCTCGACGAGGTCGTCGAGGAGTCCCTGCACAAGGCCGCGCTGTGGGACGAAGTCAAGGACCGGCTCAAGGAGTCGGCGATGGGCCTGTCGGGTGGCCAGCAGCAGCGGCTGTGCATCGCTCGCGCCATCGCCACCCGTCCCGAGGTCGTGCTGATGGACGAGCCGTGCTCGGCGCTGGACCCGATCGCGACCTCGCGGATCGAGGACCTGATGCAGGAGATCAAGTCCGAGTTCACGATCGTGATCGTCACGCACAACATGCAACAAGCGGCCCGTGTTTCGGACTCCACCGCGTTCTTCTCCACCGAGGTCAACCCGGAGTCCGACCGGCGCACCGGCGTGCTCGTCGAGTTCGACCGGACCGACACCATCTTCTCCAACCCGTCCGACGAGCGCACCGAGAACTACATCACCGGCCGCTTCGGCTGACCCCGGAGCACTGGGGTAGGCAAATTGCGAAACACGCAGGCGTGTTTCGCA
>JALDXR010000159.1:0-7532 GCA_032154865.1 Nocardioidaceae bacterium | reverse complement strand
TGACAGAACAGCGCCCAGAACCCTTACATGCAAAGAAAGTTCAGGAATCTGTCGCAAGCAATCGTGGTCGGGGGTGAGGACCGCCTGCGTGATCGGTTCAGCGGAAACGCTCGCAATCCCAGAAGCGGTCGTTGGGCTGGCGGGAACCGTCGATGACGACGACATCCCGTCCCGGTCCGCATTCGATGGCGTCGTAGAACCTGTTCTTCGGGAGGTAGATCCTGTCGTTGCCGCGTCCGCCGGTGAAGTCATCGCCGCCGACATCGCCGTAGAAGACGTCGGCTCCGCGGTCAGGACCGCCGTAGAAGGTGTCCCATACGGGTCCGCCGAAGAGCCGGTCATCGCCGGGGCCGCCCTGCAACTGGTCGTCGTGACCGCGCAGACCGAAGATGCGATCATCACCGGGACCGCCCAGGATGATGTCGCCTCGCTTGGTGCCGTGAAGCACATCGTCGCCATCCGTCCCGACAATGAGGTCCCCGAACGCCGGCGCCACGCCGGTCAAGGACATCGCGATGACCGCCAGCAATGCGGCGGTCCTGATCCTCCTCGTGCTGACCGCTTCCCTACTCGTCTCGGTCGCTCCCGCTGTCCGGACCCTCACTCGTGAGCTAGGCAGATCACAAGGGCACGAAGTCCCGATCTGTTGGGACGGCACGGACAGTGCCGATGCCTTACGTGGAGGGAGATCGCCGGATCTAAACGCCGATCTGCGCTCTCTCCGCACTCGCAAGCCCGTTCAGCTCACCGCGCTGCCGTGGAATCCCGAGGATGTCATCATCCACCGGCGGCTCGGGCAGCCCGAGCAGCTCCCGGTACGTACGGTCGAGCTCGCCGCACATCACGGACTGACCGAAGTGCTGCCGTACCCGCTCGCGACCCTGCTTGCCCATCTGCCGGGCCTCCTCCGGATGGTCCAGCAGCCACAGCACCGACGATGCCAACGACGTCGGATCGCCCGGCGTGGCCAGCAGACCCGTCGAGCCCGACTCGACGAGGTCCGGCACCCCGTTCACGGCAGTCGCGACGACCGGGCGGCCAGAGGCCATGGCTTCGGTGACCGCTCGTCCGAGGCCTTCGTAGCGTGACGGTACGACGTAGACGTCGAAGGACGCGGCCACCCGTGGGGCGTCGGGCCGGAAGCCGGTGAATCGGATCGGCACGCCGAGCCGCTCCGCCTCCCGCCGGGTCTCCTCCTCGAGCGAGGCGCTCTCTAACGTGGTGTCGCCGATCATGATGAACTCGGCGTCCGGGCGCGTGGCGCGGACCTGTGCCGCCATCCGAACGAAGTCGAGCGGAGCCTTCTGCGGGACGATCCGGCCGACCGTACCGACGATCGGCGCATGGTCGGGAATCCCGAGCTCCACGCGGACCGCCGGATCCGGCTCCACCGGCACGTTGGCGAGGTCGACCGCCGACGGGACGACCTGGGCGCTGCCGGCCGGAGCCAGCCGTTGCTCGACCGCCTCCCAGGCGACCCGCGGCGCGACGGCCAGATAACGATGCGCGAAGGAGCGCACGGACCGGTCGAGCATGAGGTACGCGAAGCGGCGCCGACGCGACAGACCGTCGTGAGCGGCGAACAGGTGGAACGTATGAACGACGACGGGGACCCGGGCGATCTTGGCCGCGACCCGACCGATGAGACCGGCCTTGGAGCAATGGGTATGCACCACGCTGAACTTCTCGCGACGCATGAGCCTGACCAGCTCCACGCAGGCGAGCAGGTCCTGTATGGGCGAGATCCGTTCGCGCATGTGCTGGACGTGGACGGTCCGGACGCCGTCGCGCTCGGCCAGCTCCCACAACGGCCCGCCGGGCATCGCGGCGACCCAGGTCTCGTACTTGTCCGGGTCCATCCCGCTCGCCGACAGCAGGGTGTTGCCACCGGAGCCGGCGATGAACCTCGTGATGACGTGTAGCACCTTGACCTTCGGCAGGTCGGGCTGCTCCGGGAGGGCGTCCCGGCTGACGACCCGAGGGGGCGCCGCCGGCCACAACGAACGACGCCTCGCCGACCTCCTCAGACCTCGTGAGCGAACGCGAACGCGGCCGGATCCACCATCTGCGCGAGGCCTTGCTCGAGCCCGACCGACGGCACGTAGCCAAAGGCGTCGTGGGCGACTGAGGTGTCCGCGGCGGTGTGCCGCACGTCGCCGCGCTGCACCGGCAGCCGCACGACGTCGACCGGCCTGGCGAGGGCTGAAACGGTGTCGATGACCTGGTTCATGGTCGTACGCGAGCCGCCGCCGATGTTGGCGACGCCGGTCCACGGCGACAGGGCCGCCTGCCGCATCGCGGTGACGACGTCACCGACGTAGGTGAAGTCCCGGCTCTGCTCGCCGTCGCCGTAGAGCAGGAACGGCTTGCCGCTGAGCGCGGAGTCGACGATGCGGAAGAACGCCATGTCAGGCCGCTGCCGGGGTCCGTACACGGTGAACAGTCGAAGCGACACCGTGGGGACGCCGGACGTCACGCGGTAGAGCTCGCACAGGTGCTCGGCCGCCAGTTTCGTGACGCCGTACGGCGAGACCGGCTCCGGGCGGAGCGACTCGCTGGTCGGGTACGTCGCGGCGTTGCCGTAGACCGACGAGCTCGACGCGTAGACGAACTTCCACAGGGACACCTCGTGTGCCGCCTCGAGAAGCCGCTGGGTCGCGAGGACGTTGCGACTGACGTACGGATCGAAGTCCTGACCCCACGATCCGCGTACGCCGGGCTGACCGGCGAGGTGATAGACCACGTCGACGTCTTCGAGCAGGCTGGCGAGCGGAGCCGAGAGCAGGTCGACGCGCTGCAAGGTGAAGCTGTCGTGGTCGGCGAGCGAGGCAAGGTTCGCCTCTTTGCGACGCGGGCTGTAGTAGTCGGTGAAACAGTCGATGCCGACGACCTCGTCACCCTGGTCAACCAGCCGCTGACACAGGTGCGAGCCGACGAACCCGGCTGCGCCGGTCACGATCACTTTCATGGGCGGGCCACCTCTGGTTCTCCTTGCTCGTGCGGCAGCGCGTTCACCGCCGCGGCGAGCAGCCTGATCTCGTCCACTTGACCTCGATCCACGGCCTCCACGGCGTACTCCGCCTGCGCCAGGACGAGGACGTCACGCCAGTAGTCGGGCGGCAGCCCGAGGGTCTCGAGCCCGGCCCCGACGAAGTCGCGGAGCAGGGACGCCTGCGGAGTCCGCCCCGCCACCACATCGGGCAGCCGAGCCGCCGCCTGCCGGATCGCGAAGCCGCCGAGATCCCGCAATGGTTCGCCGCACGGCGCGCCCAGCCCCCAGTCGTCGACACCCGAGACGACGCCGTCTCGGATGTACACGTGGTGGGGGCACAGGCAACCGTGGACAGCGGTCCGCTGGACCTCTAGGCGGCCGAGCCGTCCTCGCGCGCGATGGATCGCGCCAAGCGTGGAGGCCAAATGGCGCGAGCCGCAATAGCGCGCGAGCAGCAGGTCAGCGGCTCGGCCGCCCAGCTCAGTGGGTGCGGCCATGCCGGCCGTGCTCAGCCACAGCGTGCTGAGCCATGAGGAGACCGCGTCGAGGTCATCGCGCGACGCCGGTCCGAACTCGCGGTGACTCTCGATCATCAGGCCGGGCACCGCCCGCATCACGACAGCCGGCTGATCGCCGACAGTCACGGGCGCGACGACCTGAGGCAGGGTCCCGGACAGCGTGGGCGATACCCGCGTGCGGAGCTCGTCCACCGTCCGCGTCTCGGACTCGACGGCCGATTCCGAGCTTGGACTGTCCGCGACCGCGACCGCGTACGCGGCCTCCGTACTGCCTGGCAGGCCCAGGAGCAGCCGCCGCGTGCCGGATGCCGCACCGCGGGTCATGTCCAGGACCTTCGAGCCGGTCGCGGTCAGGAACACGTCGAGGTTTCCGTGCCCGCCGGCACTCTTGCGCCCACCCCTCATGACACCGCTGGCCATTCCAGCGTGCTGGTTATGGGCGGCCATCAGTAGTCGTCCGCGTAGGGAGCAGCCAGGGCGGGTGCCCCGGTCGAGACGGGGTGATACTCGGGAAGGATGCCACGCAGATGATCACGGACTGCTGCGGCGTTGTTGGCGTCGGCCGCGTCGTAGAGTCCGCGAAGCAGCCGGTGGAAGCCTTGGACGTGCGCGTCGCCCTCGGTCTGGAAGATCCGTGGATGCTCGGTCTGTACGGGTCGTTCGAGCTCACTGAACAAGGTCTCCGAGAGCTTCTCTCCGTTGCGCATGCCCGTGTAGCGGATCTCGACGTCGGACCTGTGCATCAGACGGGCGAAGGACTGGACGATGTCGATGATGCGCACCGGCTCGCCCATGTCGAGGACGAAGGTCTCGCCGTTCTCCGCCAGTCGGGCGGCTTCGACGACAAGCCCGGCCGCCTCCTCGATCGTCATGAAGAAACGCGTCATCTCCGGGTGGGTGACGGTGACCGGGCGGCCGTTGCGGATCTGCTCGGTCAGCACCGTCAGCAGCGATCCCCGGCTGCCGAGGACGTTGCCGAATCGCACCGACGCCACCTGAGTACGGCTGCCCGCCTCCTGCTGTACGAGGATCTCGGCCAGCCGCTTCGACGCGCCGAGTACCGAGCTCGGATCGGCGGCCTTGTCCGTGGAGATGAGGATGAATCGCTCGGCCCCGTGCTGAACGGCCGCCCAGAGGACGTTCTCGGTGCCGCGGACGTTGGACTTCACCGCCTCGCACGGATGCCGCTCCAGCAGCGGGAGGTGCTTGTGGGCGGCCGCGTGGAAGACCACATCCGGCTTGGTCTCGGCGAAGATCTGGTCGATCCGGCCGCGATCCCGGATGTCCGCGACGACGCAGTCCTCGTCGTCCAGCAGGCCCTCGCCCCACAGCTCGAGCTGGAGACGGTGCAGGTTGGACTCGTCGTGATCGAGCATGATGAGCTGGCGGGGACCGAAGCCGAACACCTGCCGGCACAGCTCACTGCCGATCGAGCCACCGGCACCGGTGACGAGGACGCAGCGGCCCTCGATGATGGCGCCCGCTTCGGGACTGACGACGTGGATCTCGTCCCGCCCGATCAGTCGTCCGACGTCGAGCCAGCGCATGTCGCTGCCGACGACCGCCCGTTCCACGGCGTCGATGAACGTCGGCAGATAACGTACGCTCGCGCCGACCGACGCCGCGGCTGCCGCCACCTTGTGGAAGGCGTCCGGCTCCAGCTTCGGGATCGCGAGTACGACGACGTCGATGGCGTTCGCCCGGGCGACCTCGGTCAGATCGTCGAGCGTGCCGAGGACGGGTATGTCGTCGCTCCCCGGCTTCGTCGGGTCGTCGTCGAGGAACCCGATCGGCTCGAGTCCGAACTCGGGGGCCGCGGCGAGGTCCCGGGCGAGCGCGCGTCCGGCCACCCCGGCACCGACGACCAGAGTGCGCAGCAGGCGGCTCCGCGTCGAGGACGGAGCCGCGAATTCCTGATCGTTGAGAGCTGTCACCTGACGACCTCCTGAGCGCTGGTCTGAAGGCGTACGTCCATGAGGGCGGCGCAGACCGCGTCCACCTCGCGGTCGTCCATTCCTTGATGCATGGGCAGGGAGAGGAGCTCCGAGAAGACCTCATCCGCGCCCGGCAGCCCGCCCTCGGGGATGACCGCGACGCGTCGGTAGTACGGCATGTGATGGACCGGGATGAAGTGCACCGACGAGCCGATGTCCTGTGCCGCGAGCGCATCCGCGAGCTCGTCGCGGTCGATGCC
Organism: Nocardioidaceae bacterium; assembly: GCA_032154865.1. Taxonomy (GTDB): domain Bacteria; phylum Actinomycetota; class Actinomycetes; order Propionibacteriales; family Nocardioidaceae; genus DATFRX01. Next base: position 1,828 of record JALDXR010000159.1, on the reverse strand, counting down.
GAACTCGGGCGCGACCCGGACGACGTAGAGATGCCAGGCATGCCGACCCCGGGCCGGTGCACGGGGCAACTCGAGCCCCGGCACGCCGGCGAGCGCGTCGGTGTAGCGGGCCGCGATCTGCTGCCTCCGCAGCTGCCACCGGTCCAGGTGCCGCAACTGGGCCCGGCCGATCGCCGCCGCGATGTCGGTGAGGTTGGCCTTGAGACCGGCCTCCATCACCGTGTACTGCCACGAGCCGCCGGGTGCGTAACGCCGCCAGGCGTCAGCCGACATCCCGTGCAGTCGGGCGCTTCGTACCCATCCGGCGAGGTCGGCGTCGTCGGTCGTGACCATCCCACCTTCGCCGATCGGCAGGTTCTTCGTCGCGTAGAAGCTGAAGCAGGACGCTCTGGAGATGCTGCCGACAGCCTGGTCGTCCACCCAGGTGCCGAGGCCGTGGGCGGCGTCCTCGACGACATGCGACAGCGGCAGGTCGGCCGCCGCCGCAAGCGCGGCCACCGGCGCCGGATAGCCGGCGAAGTGCAGCACCACCATCGCGTCCGCGCCCCCACAGGCCTGGGCCGCGGCCTGACAGGTGGAGGGTGAGACCTGACCGGTCTTCGGGTCGACGTCGACGAGGACCGGGGTCAGACCGGCATGGACGATCGCGGAGACGACGCCGCAGAAGGTGATGGTCGGGATCAGGACCTTCGCCTCGGCCGGCAGGTGCAGCGACCGGAGGGCCAGCTCGACCGCGGCCGTGCAGGAGGAGACGCTGACGGCGTGCTCGGCACCGACCCAGGCCGCGAACTCCTCCTCGAACGCCACGCACTCCGGCCCGGTGGTGATCCAACCGGACGTCAGAACGCGCTGCGTGGCCGCCACCGCTTCCGGCACGATCACCGGCCGCGAGAATGGCACACTCTCGAGCCCCATACGCCCCCTCGGCATGTCTCGGGGGACTAATCCCCACCATCGCTGGTCTGATGCGAATCTAGGGACGATCGCGCCTGGTCGAATCACACGAAGTGGTGAGATCGACTACGCCTGAAGGGCTAGGCCGAGGTCCGATGTCCGTACGCGTGCTCGCTGAGGCCGGCCTGACGCGCGATCGAGACCGCTGCGAGGGTGCTGTGCACGTCGAGTTTGCGCAGCATGTTGTTGATGTGCGTGCGCACCGTGTGCGGGGACAGGACGAAGCGCTCGGCGATGTCGCGCCGGGTGTGACCCTCCATCAGGCAGTTGAGCACCTCGAGCTCGCGGGTCGACAGCGCCGACAACACGCCCATGGCCTCGAGGCGACTCTCCTCCGCGTCGAGGAGCGAGTCGAGAAGCTTGGTCACGAAGGCCGGCGGGAACCAGGTCTCGCCGCGATGTACGCCCCGGATCACGCGAATCAGATGCTCCGCCGACGCGCTCTTGCGTACCCAGCCGCGCACTCCGGCCCGAACCGCCGCGCACAGCAGCGTGGCGTCCTCGAGCTCGGTGACGGCGACGACGTCGAGGGATCCGCAACGCGACCGCAGGTCCTCGATCACGGCCGGTGCGATCACCCGGTCGTCGACATTGGCGAGCAGCAGGTCGACCTCGCCGGAGCTGACGGCGCTCTGGATCCAGTCGGCGCTGGTGTGCGCCGCGACGACCTCGATGTCGGGCTGCAAGCCCAGCAACAGCTCGAGGGCGTCGACCCAGGCCTGCTCAGGGAGCAGCAGCGCGACGTTGATGGTGGTCGTGCCGGACATCGCAATCGCGTCGACGGGCACCTCGTACGTCTCGATCGGGGTCGCTTCACGCATGTCAGACCCCGCTCACGCGCAGCCGAGCGGGCCGTCCCGCCGCGACCAGGCGA
>JALDXR010000158.1:0-7554 GCA_032154865.1 Nocardioidaceae bacterium | reverse complement strand
GTGCCGTAGGAGTCGCCGTAGAGGTCGACCTTGTCGAGGCCGAGATGGTCGAGCACGGCGACCAGGTCACGGGCGGCGATCCGCGAGCCGTAGAGGTCGGAGCGGCGGCCGAGCTGGCGACCGCACCGGCCCACCGCCTGCTCGTAGTCGCCTTGGTAGGACTGCAGTTGCCGGCACCTGATCGCCTCGGACTTGCCGGTGCCGCGGTTGTCGATGATGAGCAGCTGGCGGCGGTCGAGCAGCGGTCCGAACAGATCGCGGTAGTAGGCCCGGCTCCCGGTCGACGAGTAGCCGGGACCGCCCTCCACGGCGACGATGGTGCCGCGTAGGGGTCGGCGGACCTGACGTCTCGGAAAGAGCTCGTACGCGATCCGGATCGAGCCCGCGGCGGGGCGGTGCCGGTCGAGCGGCACCCGGATGTGGCCACATCGGGGGCGGGCCGCGAAGTTGCAGCCGCGGTCCATCCGGGTGGCCAGCCGGTCCCGGTCGTCGTCCTCGCCGGTCCTGGGATCGGCGGACGCCGCCGGCGAGGCGGACGCTTCCGGGCCCGCGGACGCGGGGTGCTTGATCGATGCCTCGGGCATCGCTGACGCCGCTGGCGGCAGTAGGGCCAAGGCGACGAAAACGGTCACCGCCGTCGCGATCGGGCGTCTACGCATGCTGCCTCCTGCCGACCGGCGTGAGGACAGACTCTACGGGGTCGATCCGCTGCCGAGGTCTTCGTCAAGAGCCTCGCGACCGTCTGCCCCGGCCGTCGCGGGCAGGGGTACGAGCTCGCGCCGGCGCCGCCGATAGGTCGCGACGCTGTCGTATCCGGCGCCGGTGATCTGGCGGCGAAGGTCCGCGTTGCCGACCGCGACGTCGGTGACCCGATGGGCGTCGGAGGCGAGCGTGACGGGCACGTCGCGCTCGTGCAGCCGGGGCAGCACCGCCGCCGACGGGTAGATCTCGTTGACTGGCTTGCGCAGTCCGGCGGACGAGACCTCGACGGCGACGTCGTGGTCGGCGGCCGCGTCCACCAGCCGCTCGTGGAACTGCGGCATGTGGTCGGGTCGGGTGCCGGTGATCTTGACGAGGTCGACGTGGGCGAGCACGTCGCACACTCCGGAGGCGGCGAGGTCCTCGACCGCGGCGGTGTAGGTCTCCCAGGCCAGCTCGGGATCGTGCTGATCCCATTCGGCGGCGACCGCCGGATCGTCATAGGCGTCGAACATCCAGGCGCCGATGTTGTGGACCGACCCGAGCACGATGTCGAACGGGTAGTCGCCCACGAGAGCGGCCAGCGCCTCGGTCCGGTCCGGCCACCAGCCGAGCTCCACTCCGATCAGGATCGGCAGGCCGTCGCCTTGGGCCCACTGCAGGCCGGAGACATAGTCGTCCAGGTCGGCGCCCTGCTCCTCGTCGAACCTCCGATCCATGAAGTCCCGCAGGTCGGCTCGCGGATCGTCGGCCCACGCGCCGTCGAGCAGGGGACGTAGCTGCCGGAAGCGCTCGAGGTGCTCGGTGACGGCGATCGTGGTGACCCCGCGGGCGGCGGCCTGGTCGCAGTAGGCCTCCAGACGCCCCCGCTCGACCCGGAGCGAGCCGGGGCCGTGCTCCCACAGATGGGTGTGGAGGTCGATCATCGTCGGCCGGTGGTGTTGTTGCTCATTGGAAGTCCCGTGAGGTGGTACGGGCCGCCAGCGGCAGTCGTTGCAGGCCGTCGGCGACCAGGTTGGTGACGCCGTCGGCACGCTCGACCCGGCCCCGTACGATCAGAGCGGCCGACCCCCGGGCGATGCGACGATAACGCTGCCACAGGCCCGGCGAACAGACCACATTGGTCATGCCGGTCTCGTCCTCGATGTTGAGGAACGTGACACCCCCGGCGGTCGACGGCCGCTGTCGATGGGTCACCACGCCGCCGATGCGTACTCGAGTGCCCGGCTCGACGGTCGTCAACTGCTCGGCGGTCAGGATGTTGCGGGCTGCGAGGTCGGCTCGGAGGTGCCGAATCGGATGGACGTCGGGCGAGATCTTGGTGGCCCACAGATCCGCGATGGTGCGTTCGACGCCGTTCATGCCGGGCAACTGCGGTGGTGGCCCGACGCTGTGGACGCCGGCGAGATGCCCGGACCGCACTTGGGCCGCCTGGCCGGCCTGCCAGAGCGCCTGGCGAAGCGACAGGTCGAACGACTCGAACGCGCCGGCGGTGGCCAGCGCCTCGACCTGGGCGGTAGTCAGACCCACCCGGCGGACCAGGTCGGCCATGTCGGTGAACGCGCCGTGCGTTTCGCGCTCGGCCACGATCCGGGTCGCGATGGTCTCGTCGATCGACGTCACCTGGGTCAGCCCGAGCCGCACCGCGAACTCTCCGTCGCGCCGATGCACCGTCGTGTCGAACGGCGCCTCCGGGTCGAACTCGCCGACCGGCGCCTGCACCCGGTCCACACAACTGTCGAGGCCGGTCGGTCGGCAGGGGTAGGCCACCGACTGTCCGGACAGCGGCTCGAGCTCGGCATCGACGCCGGAGCGGGCGATGTCGGGCCGGCGCACCTCGACGCCGTGCCGGCGGGCGTCGGCGACCAGCGACTGCGGTGAGTAGAACCCCATCGGCTGCGAACGCAGCAGCGCCGCGAGGAACGTCGCGGGGTAGTGCAGTCGCAGCCAGGTCGAGACGTAGACCAGCAGCGCGAAGCTGATCGAGTGGCTCTCGGCGAACCCGAAGTTGGCGAACGCCTCGATCTTGGTGTAGATCTCGTCGGCCATGTCGCCGGTGATGCCGTGCTCGGCCATGCCGGCGTACAGCTTCTCCTTCAGGGTCGAGATCTTCTCGACGCCGCGCTTGGATCCCATCGCCCGGCGCAGCAGGTCGGCGTCGTCGCCGGAGCAGCCGCCGACCGCCATCGCGATCTGCATCAACTGCTCCTGGAACAGCGGCACGCCCAACGTACGGTCGAGCACGTGCTCCAGCTTGGGGTGCAGATATGTCACCGGCTCCCGCTTGAGCTTGCGCCGGATGTAGGGATGCACCGCACCGCCTTGGATCGGTCCCGGCCGGATCAGCGCCACCTCGATGACGAGGTCGTAGAACTTGCGCGGTCGCAGCCGGGGGAGGGTGCCGATCTGGGCCCGGCTCTCCACCTGGAAGACCCCGATCGAGTCGGCCCGGCAGAGCTGGTCGTAGACGCCCTTCTCCTCCCTGGGGATGTTGTCGAGGTCCCACTCCTCGCCGAGATGGTGCTTGACCAGCTCGAACGTGTGGTTCAACGCGGACAGCATGCCGAGGCCGAGCAGGTCGAACTTGACCAGACCCATCCAGGCGCAGTCGTCCTTGTCCCATTGCAGGACGGTGCGGTTGTCCATCCGGGCCGGCTCGATCGGGCACACCTCGCCCACCGGCCGATCGGTGAGCACCATCCCGCCGGAGTGGATGCCGAGGTGGCGGGGGAACCGCAGCAGTTGCTCGGCCAGGTCGACCACCGGCTTGGGGATGTCGTGGTCGGTGCTGGCGCCGACAACACCCCACGAGTCGACCTGCTTCGACCAGGCGTCCTGCTGACCGGTGCTGTGGCCGAGAGCCTTGGCCATGTCGCGGATGGCGAGCTTCGGCCGGTACGTGATCACGTTGGCCACCTGGGCGGCGTTGCGCCGGCCGTAGACCTCGTAGACGTGCTGGATCACCTCCTCGCGGCGACCGGAGTCGAAGTCGACGTCGATGTCCGGCTCCTCGTCGCGCGTGGTCGACAGGAACCGCTCGAACGGCAGGTCGAAGAACATCGGGTCGACGGCGGTGATGTCGAGCAGGTAGCACACGACCGAGTTGGCGGCCGATCCGCGGCCCTGGCAGAGGATGTTGTGGCCCTTCGCGTACGTGACGATCTCGTGCACGATCAGGAAGTAGCCGGGGAAGTCCTTGTCCTCGATGACTTGTAGCTCGCGTTCGATCCGCTCGTCGACGGTCAGGTCGGCACCGCGTGGACCGTACTTCTTCTCCGCCCCCTGCCAGACCAGCTCCCGTAGCCAGCTCATCGGGGTGTGCTCGGGCGGGACCCGCTGGCGGGGGAGCTTCGGCGAGGCCTTGCGCAGGGGGAAGGCGAGCTCGTCGGCGAAGGTCACGGTCTGCGCGACGGCGCCGGGGTAGCGCGCGAACCGGGCGGCCATCTCCGCACCGGACCGCAGATGTGCCCCGCCGGAGGCCGGCAGCCAGCCGTCCATCTCGTCGAGGCTGCGCCGGGCCCGGACGGCGGCCAGGGCACCGGCCAGCCGCCGGCGATGCGGCGCGGCGTAGTGGACGTTGTTGGTCGCGACGACCGGCAGCCCGGCTGTGGCGGCGAGAGCGGCCAGCGCGTCGTTGTCGGTGGTGTCGCGGGGGTGGCCGTGGTCGAACAGCTCCACCGCCACGTTGTCCCGCCCGAACAGCGCCGTCAGCCGGTCGAGCTCGCGCGCCGTGGCCTCCGGACCCGCCGCGGCCAAGGCCTGCCGGACCATGCCCTTGCGGCATCCGGTGAGGATGAGCCAGCTCTCGTTGCTCTGCTCGGCAAGCTCCTCGAGCTCGTAGACCGGACGGCCCTTCTCGCCGCCGCGCAGGTGGGCCTCGGTGATCGCGCCGGCCAGGCGGTGGTAGCCCTCCTCCTGCCGGGCCAGCGCCAGCAGATGGCTGCCCTCGGGGTCGGCGACGCCGTTTTGCGGTGTGGTGAGATCCAGCGAGAGCTCGGCACCGAAGACGGTCGCCAGGGGATAGTTCTCGGCCGCTTCGGCCAGCCGGACCACGCCGTAGAACCCGTCATGATCGGTCAGTGCAAGCGCTCGCAGACCGAGGTTGACGGCCTCCTCGACGAGCTCCTCGGCCGGGCTGGCGCCGTCCAGGAAGCTGTAGTTGGAGTGGCAGTGGAGCTCGGCGTAGGGCACGACCGGACCCTCCGGCGGCTTCGCCTTGTGCGCCGGGTCGGGGTCGTAGGCCGGGCGCTTGCGCGACCAGGCCGGGCCGTCGCCGCCGTCGACTCCCGACGGCGTGTCGTCCGGGCGCCGTCGGCCGGAAAGCTTGCGCTCCAGCTCCGACCAGGGGATCGGCGGGTTGTTGTAGCCCACTCTTCAGATCATCGAACATACGTTCGAACAAGTCAAGCTAGAGTACGCCGGACGGCGACCCGAGCCCGACCGGAGGAGTCCCATGCCCGACGACCTCGAGACCGCCCACGTCGCGATCGTGACCGGCGCCAATCACGGCATCGGCGCCGCGACCGCGGCAGCGCTGGCCGAGGCCGGTACGGCGGTGCTGTGCGCCTTCTGGCGGGCCGACGAACCCGACGACGGCCAGTCCGAGGCGTACCGCATCAGTCGAGCGGCCGGTGCGGAGCAGGTCGCGGCCGGCATTCGCGAGCGCGGCGGCCGCGCCGTCGCCGTGGAGGAGGATCTGCGCGATCCCGCTGCCGCCGGCCGGCTCTTCGACGCCGCGGAGGAGCACTTGGGGACTGTGGACATTCTCGTCAACAATGCCAGCGGCTGGGTGCCCGACTCCTTCGCCGCCGCGTCGCGAGACCGGTTCGGGCGGACCCTCCAGCCGGTCACTCACGCCACCTGGTCGCAGCAGTTCGCCGTCGACGCGATGGCGCCGGCGCTGCTCATCGCCGAGTTCGCCCGCCGCCACTCCGCGCGCGACGCCCGTTGGGGCCGGATCGTCGGCCTGACCTCCGGCGGCGATCTGGGCTTTCCCGAAGAGGTGTCGTACGGCGCCGCGAAGGCCGCGCAGACGAACTACACGATGTCCGCCGCGTCGGAGCTCGCCGACCTCGGGATCACCGCGAACATCGTCCATCCACCTGTGACCGACACCGGGTGGGTGACCGACTCGGTGCGCGCCGAGGTCGCCGCCAGCGACACGCTCGTCCGCGTCGCGACGCCGGACCAGGTCGCCGCCGTGATCGCCTACCTCGCCTCCGACGCCGCGCAGCTCGTCACGGGCAACGTGATCACTCTGCGGTGAGCAGCTCGTGGTGCGGCTCGGGATCGCCGACCGACGTCGCCGACGTGCCACGGCGTACGAACTCGCGACCCGCCGGCCATCGCGTCACGTACTGGTCGCCGGTCGCGTCGTCGTAGCGGACGACCGTGACCTCGTCGATGTCGACGGCGAACAGATGGAACCGTCCGGGCTCCGGCCGCCAGCCGAGGTCGTCGGACACTGCTTCGGCATAACGACTCTGGACGACTGGATCGTCGGTCGCCTCGGCGCGGCCGCGCACCTTGAACTCGCCGTCGCCGCCGTCGCGACTCGTGATGATGTTGTGGACGAGGATCCGAGAGTCGCGGCTCAGGTCCTTGGCCTTCGTCGACTGCCACAGCATGGACAGCCAGAGATCGTCGTCCATCAGGTACGGCTCGACCGGACTCACCCGTGGCGTCCCGTCGCGGCGGATGGTCGCCACGAGTACGACACCGGGCGCGAGCAGCCGGCGTCGTCCGAGCTCGGCCAGCCGCGGCTGCCGCGTCTCAAGCTCCGACCAGCGCATGGCTCCTCCTCGGCCGTCGCGGCCATGCCTACCCGAGACCGCCGACACGGCGCGCTGGACGTCACGATGCGGCCATTGGCTGACCGTTCTGTTCGCTCTCGTCCCATTCAGGGTGAATCACCGCGAATCGAAGTCATCCGCCACGGGTGATGCCGCCGGAAGGCGCCGAGCAGATGATCGTCACGAGGGTTGGTTTCCTAGGGAGGACCGATGACCCAGTACGCAGAACCAGAAGGCTCGACGCGAGCCTCGTACTCCGAGCCGACTGGCTGGATCGGCTGGATCGTGTTCGCAGCGGTGATGATGATCATCCTCGGCTGCTTCCACGCGATCGCCGGGCTTGTCGCGCTCTTCGACGATCAGAAGTTCCTGATTGGCGACAGTGGATTGGTCGTGTCGGTCGACTACACGGCTTGGGGCTGGGTGCACCTGATCGGCGGCGTCATCCTGGCCTTGGCCGGGATCGCGCTGTTCGCCGGCAAGATGTGGGCCCGGGTTGTCGGTGTGCTGGCCGCCGCACTCAGCGCCATCGTCAATATCGCATTCCTGCCGGCCTATCCGATCTGGTCGGCCATCATGATCGCTCTGGACATCCTGATCATCTGGGCGATCACGGTGCACGGCTCCGAGATGAAACAGGCATAGCGACCGTACGCCAAGCGACACGAGACGGCGCGGTGGGTCGTTGACGCCCTTGCGATGGCGTCGCGATCCCACCGTGCCGTTTCCACGCGCGTACGGGGGTCTCGGCCGTTGGGTCGGCATCGACGGGCCGAGGTGCGCCGTCGTGTTGTCAATAGTGAATTGGGAATCTCTGTGGAAAACCGCATTCGGACTTTGCGGCGTGGATAATCTCGCGCTAGAAGATTTCTGAAATCAATTCAGTGACGTCCGTATACGCCCGGTTTTTTCGGTGGGCGGGGTTTAGCGTTTGGGGTATGTCAGTGGTGGGGTGGGTGCCGTCGTCGCATCCGGTGGCGGAGGCGCTGGAGGCGATGAGTGCTGCTCTGGATGGGGTGTCGGAGGTAGCGGTGTGGTCGCTGCCGGACGGTCGGGTGGAGGA
>JALDXR010000157.1:0-7563 GCA_032154865.1 Nocardioidaceae bacterium | reverse complement strand
TCGGCACCGGTCGCGTCGAAGCCACCCAGCCGATGGTCTTCTCCGCCGACGAGACCACCGACATCGGCCACGAGACCGGCACCACCGTGACGGCCGACTACACGGCGCGCGACAGCCGCTTCAACGGCAAGATCCACTGGGTACAGCTCGACACCGGCACAGACGACCACGATCACTTCATCGACCCAGAAGAGCGCCTCCGAATCGCCATGGCACGCCAGTAGCCAGACCGTCACCGGGGTGTCGTCTACCCGCCCCCGTACGGCTGCTACCTCGGTGCGACAGTGGGGTATGACCGACGATCGCGCGGAGGTGCGCCGTGAAGTCGTCGCCGAGCTGGTGATCGCCGCGCTGAATCATGCGGCCCAGCAAGAGGAGCTACACCAAATCGCGGTCGAGCACGGCCGAGACGAGGTGGCTATCCGCGCTCTTGCGACGCAGAACGCCTGGCTCGAAGTGGCGCGAACTCTTCGGACGCAGGAGACATAAGCGACGCGGCTCCAGGTGAACGTCTGAGCGACAGCTCGAAACGGACGGTCCCCGGAGCAACGGGGCCGTCACCTCGCCCGTGGCCACCCTCGCGCCGAACGGGTTCGGGCACTTCGATGTGGCTGGCAACGTCTGGGAGTGGACCGCATCGAAGTGGAGCCCCGATCATGAAGGTGGACCAGACCATAAGGTCGCGCACTCATGCTGCGGTCCACACGCCGTGTCAGAAGCCGACCGCAAGGTCATGAAGGGAGGCTCGCACCTCTGCGGGCCCAGCTACTGCCACCGCTATCGACCGGCCGCCCGCCAAGGCCATGAGGTGCGGTCGTCCACCAACCACCTCGGCTTCCGTTGCGTCCGAGACGGATAGAGCAGTCCACATCACATGATCAAGAGGTGAGCCGTGACCGAACAAATTGAGCAAGCCGAGCATGGGATCTTCGGCTGGGTCGATCGTGAGATCACGGGTCCGATGGCGGACTTTCAAGACCCGAAGCAAGAGTGGCGTCGGTTGTGCTCGGAGTTCTACGGGACGTTTCTCCTCGTTCTCGTCGCCGCGGGCGCCGGGATGATGGGCCAGGCATTCCCGGACACGATCAACAGGTCGGCGGCCGTCGTGGCGCCGGGGCTGATGGTGATGGCGATCATCATGTTCATGGGCAAGGTGTCGGGGGCGCATCTGAATCCCGCGGTCAGCGTCGCCTTCTCGCTACGCGGAGACTTCCCGTGGCGGCGAGTACCCGGCTACATCATCGTGCAGCTGGCAGGCGCGACGGCGGCGGCGCTGTTCCTGCGCTGGGTGATCGACGTGTCGGCGAAGTACGGCTCGAACTATCCCGCGGGAGGCTACGGGGCCTGGCAGGCGCTGTTGATGGAGGCGGTGCTCACCCTTGGGCTCGTGAGTGTGATCTTGGGGACGGCCTCAGGTGCCCAGAACATCGGTATCTTCGCAGCGCTCGGCGTCGGCGGCTACATCGCCCTGGCGGGCTTGTGGGGCAGCCCGATCTCTGGCGCGTCGATGAATCCAGCACGTACGTTCGGGCCCGACCTGGTCGGGACGACGTTCACCGATTACTGGGTCTACGTCGTCGGCCCGCTTCTGGGTGCCGTGATCGCGGTCGGCCTCGCCTACGTCCTCCGCGGTCCGGGCGGCGGCAGATCCGGCTCGGCGGCGGCCCAAGGGGCGCTCTTCACCGAGGCCGAGAGACCGCAACAGGACTGACCGCCAATCCGTCGGCGCCGCCCCGACGCGTCCCACCCCTCGGGGGTTAGATGTCGGCGGCCGCCTCGATCCTGCCGTCTTTGGCGGCGGCATGGAGTGCGTCGTAGTCGAGTTGGTTTTGGTCGGCGTAGGTTTCGGCGAAGTCGGCGACCGCGTGGGCGAATTTGTCGGAGCCGCCGAGGTAGGCGGCGAGTGCGATGCGGTCGCCGGAGCGGGCGTGTGCCCGGGCGAGGGTCCACCCGCACAGGCGGGCGTAGGTCTTCATCTCCGCGGGCTGCACTTGTTCGATCGGCAGGGAGAGTTTCCAGTCTTTGAGTTGGCGAACGTAGTAGTGCCGGTCGACTCCACCTGGCTCGGGCTGGTGGGTCCAGCCGAGGAAGATGTCGCTTTCGGCCTGCATCAGGTGCTGGCCGGCGACGACCCGTTGGCCCTGGTTTCGGTATTGGCTGCGCCCGAGGTAGTCGGTCAGCACGGACCGGTCGGCCTCCTTGGCCTGCAGGAACAATGGATCAGTTCCGTCGCCGGCGTCCATCAGCACGATCCAGCAGCGGGTCCCGACGCTGCCGACGCCCACCACCTTGCGAGCCACTTGGACCAGGATGAAATGTTCGAGCAGGTGCTTGCGGTCGGACTGCAGGGTCCGCCGGTACTTCGCCAGCACTGAGCGCACGTCCGCATAGATGGCCGTGAGCTGGTCCTCGCCGTACAGCTCCACAAGCGGCTCGATCAGCGGCGGGTTGCTGATGATTCGGTGCTGGCCGTCGACCATGGTGGTGAGCTTGCTCAGGGCCTGCATGCTGTCATGGGTGTGCGCCTTCGCCTCCATCTTCTGGACGGTCTTGGCTCGCTTCGCCCGTAGCCGCTTCCTGACGTCGCGGACGGTGTCCTCGACATCCAGATGCGCGTACCACACCTCCAGGTAGTGCTGCTTCGCGAATCTGCGCATCGCGGTCTGGTACGCCTCGACCGCCGCGAGCACACTGCGGCGACGATCCTTCTTGCGGTACCCGTTGTCGCGGCCCGCCACCGCCAGACTCGCCGCCAGCCGCTTGACATCCCACTCGAACGGACCTGGCAGCGTCTCGTCGAAGTCGTTGACGTCGAACACCAAGCGCCGCTCCGGTGAGGCGAACGCCCCGAAATTGGCCAGATGCGCGTCCCCGCACAACTGCACCCACAGCCCCGAGGTCGGCGTCGTGGCCAGGTCCGCCGCCATCGGCAGGGCCGCGCCACGAAAGAACGCGAACGGTGAAACCAGCATCCGACCATGCCGGACTGGCACCAGTTCGGGCACCCGGCTCTTCTCCTGCTCCAGCAGCAAACCCACCGGATCCCGCGACTCGGACGGTGCGAACTCCGCATGCGACGTCAACGAAGCCGCAACCCTCGCATCCTTCCCTCGGGCCACCCGATCCGCACGAGACAAGCGCCCCGACGATTTGTCGCGCACCGTCACAGTCATCGCCTCCCTCAGCCGACCACTCTCCAGAATCCACCTTGTCGACCGGTCATGGCATCCCCCCATGTGGGGTGACCGCGGCCCGAAGTGGGGTCGGCCGTCGGTCAGGACGGTGAAACCGCAGCGCGCACCCGATCCAGCATCGCCTGCTCGCCCTCGCTGACCCGCTCCGCGCCGAACCCCATGAAGCCGCCCTCCTTGGCGGCGTCAGCTGCGGCCTGCGCCGCGGCGACCAGCCACTGACCGAACTCGGCGGTCTCCTCGGGTGTTGCCCGGGCCGCGACGATCGCCCGGACGGCCTGCAGCTCGACGAGTACTTGCTCACCACCCGATGCGGTCCCCGCCTCCGACGAGGGCCGGTAGCCCTTGAGAGGGTTTTGCTTCTGCTGGACCTGCTGCTGGATGTCGAGGGCCAACTCGGCCACCAACTGTTCTCGGCTGGCCGGATTCGTGGCGGCCTTGAGCGTCGCCACTGTCTCCTTCGCGGTCTCGATGGGACCGCCGGGGTCGGCCAGGGAGATGGCCAGACCGGCAACGAACGGTGCCCGTACGATCCGGTTCCAGTCCTCCTCGGAGAATTCATTCTTGGTCGTCACGCAGCGTCCTTTCATCCGTCGGCCGACGGTTGGACTCTACGCGGCCACACGTATCAGGGGTGCCGTGCCTATGGACTCATGCAACGACGAGGGGACGGCATTCCGGCGGATTGCCCGCGGCGGTGACGATGCTGTGACATCGAGATAACGCTCCTCATCCCTGAATCGCCGCATCGATGATCGCTTGCTCCATATCTGGAGCCTAGGCTCGGCTGCGCCGATGGTGCGCGTCGGCGATCGCCCTACGCTTCGCCCGAAGCGAGCGAGGCGTGGATCGAGCGAACGACCAGCGCGCCGTCTCCCACTGCCGCCGCCACGCGCTTCGTGGAGCCCCTGCGGACGTCGCCCACCGCAAAGACGCCCGGGCGCGTGCACTCGAGCATAAGCGGGCCGCGGTCCGCCCGGTTCCAGTGCCGGGGGAAGTCGGGATGGTGACTCGCCTCCTCGCCCGTCACCACGAAGCCCTTGTCGTCCTGGCCCACGAAATGGACCAGCCCCTCCGACTTCGGTGAGGCGCCGATCATGGCGAAGACGGCCGAGGTCTCGACCCGGTGGTCGGGACCCGCACCCGAGATCACGACGGCTTCGAGCTTCTCGTCCCCCTCGAGCGATCGCACCTCACACCCGGTCCAGATGTGGACGTTCGACTTGGCCTCGATCTGGTCGACCAGGTAGCGCGACATCGCCGCCTCGAGCGGTCGCCGGGCCACGACGTGCACCTCGCGCGCGTGGGCGGCCAGCTTGACCACGGCCTGCCCGGCCGAGTTCGCTCCGCCGACGACCACGACGTCCTCCTGCGAGCACTGCTGCGCCTCGATGTGCGTCGCCGCGTAGTAAAGGCCCAGGCCCTCGAACCGGTCCGCGTTCTCGGCGGGCAGCCGGCGATAGTCCGCGCCCGGCGCCAGGACGACGCATCGACCACGGACGCGCTGACCGTCGGCCAGCCGGATCTCGCGGAAGCCGTCCTCGTCCGGCTCGGAGACGTGGGAGGCGTCGTGGACGCTCGAGATGACAGCGCCGAACTTTCGCGCCTGGAGCGTCGCTCGCCGGGCGAGCTCGGCGCCGGTGAGGCCGGTCGGAAAGCCGAGGTAGTTCTCGATCCGCGCGCTCGTGCCCGCCTGACCGCCCGGGGCGAAGCGCTCGATCACGAGCGTGCTGAGGCCTTCGGAGGCGGCGTAGACCGCCGTGGCGAGCCCGGCCGGACCGCCGCCGAGCGCCACCACGTCGAAGCTCTGGCCGTCGACCTGCGCTCGTAGCGCGAGCTCATCGGCCACCGAGGTCATCGTCGCCCGCCGGATGACGCTGTCGGAACGGACTAGGACTGGACACTCGGCCTCCCCGATGCCGAGCCCCTCGATCAGGCTTCGGCTCTCGGCGTCGGTGGCGAGATCGTGCCAGGTGAAGGGAACGAGATTGCGCTCCAAGAGCTCCCTGACGGCGAACGACTCACCCGACCATCGTGAGCCGATCAAGCGCTGCTGACCCAATCCGCGGCCCTGTAGCCACTCTCGGCGACTGACCATCGTCCGCAGGAGCAGGTCGCCGAGATCGGCCGTGGTGGCGACGACCCGGCGTACGTCCTCCGGCGGCAGCGCCACGAGCGAGGTCGGCTCGGCCGCGTACCCGGCGGCGAGGGTCGGCTCGCCGGTGAACATCGAGATGTCGGCGGCGAACGTTCCCGGCCGGCACTGTGCGAAGTACCGATCACCCTCCGGCGCCTGGTCGATGACGTCGATGGCGCCGCTCTGGACCACGTAGAGCGGGGTCTCGCGCTGGCCGTGCTCGAACACGATGTCCCCCCGCGCGAAAGTGAGCTGGGTGCCGATCTCCGCCAGGTAGTCGACCTGCTCTGGCGTGAGCCGGGGAAACAGCGTCGGATGGTCGGGGTCGAGGAAGTCCTCTACCGGAGCCGGCGCGTAGTCGCTCGCCATCGCTCGCGCCCGACTACCGGGCCGTCCGGGCGCAGATGTGCAGCGCCGCGGGGAGGTCCAACTCGAGTCTCAACCAGTCGACCACGACACGCCACACTAGGTCATCGGTGGAGAGGCGCCATCGCCCTGGTCCAGCGGAGGTCCTCCGTACGTCGGGGGCGAACTTCAACTTGAGCACCGAGATCGGGCCGAGGATCGAGAGATCGTCCAGCCCCAACCCGTCCGGCGCGTGCGCTGTGGGAGGGCGCCCGACGCCTCCCGGCAGCCGCAAGAGCGGCCGCCGGGAGGCTATGGACGGGCTACGGATTCACTGTGACCTTGACCTGCGTGGATCCGGTCAGACCCTCCTCGTCGGTGACCGTGACCGTCGCGTTGTAGACGCCCGGTGCCACGTAGCGGTGGCTTGGCCGCGTGCCCGACCCGGTTCCGCCGTCACCGAAGTCCCAGGCGTACTTCAGGGCACTCTCCGGTCCGTTCGGGTCGTCGCCCGTGGCCGCGAACCGCACCCGCAGCGGCGCGTTGCCCGAGGTCGGGTCCGCGGTGGCGATCACCGTCGGAGGCGTGCCGGCGGCCACCGTGATGGTCACGGCAGCGGTGCCGACATCGCCCTCGTCATCGGTGACGAACAGCGTCGCCGTGTAGCTGCCCGCGGAGTAGACGTGGCTCGGGTTGCGTGCGGTCGAGCTCGTGCCGTCGCCGAACCGCCAGTCGTAGGTCAGCTTCCCGCCGTCCGGGTCGACTGCCGTCGGCCTGAAGTCCACCTTCAGCGGCGCCTTGCCCGACGTCGGATCGGCCGATGCCTGAACGGATGGCGCGCTCGGACTGCTGGTCCGCTCGCCACACGTCGCCGACACTGCTACGCCCGCGGTGGTTTCGAGGCCACCCAACACCTGGGCCAGGAACTCGGCCTCGACGTAGGACTCCTCGACGTGTCCCATCGCGGTGTACCACGACCGTCCGCCGTCATAGCGCTGGCACCACGTGACCGGATGGTCGTCATCCGTGGTGTTGCCGTCCTCCTCGTTGTAGGTCGACTCGTCGACGGTGGCGAGGATGTGGATGTTGCCGGTGCCTCGCGGACTGAAGTCGGCCTCACCGACTTGGGCGAAGTCGGGCGACTTGAAGTTGTACCACTCCTCGAGCCGGTCGTAGCTTCTCGGCAGATCGGCAGCCGACGGGTGCGCGTCGTCCTCGACATGCACCGTCGCGGTCTGGTTCGCCGGGTGGTTGCGGAAGTAGCCGCCCACCAGCTTGCCGTACCACGTCCAGCTGTACTCCGTGTCGGACGCCGAGTGGATGCCGGCGTAACCACCGCCACCTTGGACGTACGCCTCGAACGCGGCCTGCTGGGTCTCGTTGAGCACGTCGCCTGTCGTCGACAGGAACACGACCGTGTCGTAGTGCGAGAGCAGGTCGGACCGGAACGCCGTCGCGTCCTCGGTGTGATCGACCTGGAAGCCGTGCTCCTCGCCCATCTGCTCGAGCGCCGTATGGCCCTCGTCGATCGACGAGTGACGGAATCCAGCCGTCTTCGAGAACACCAGCGTGCGGAAGTTGGCATCCGCGTCGTCGGGCTCCAGCACCTGGACGTTGAACGTCCGCGCCACGTCGAGCTCGCCGTCGGACACCTCCACCCGCGGTGCGTACTCACCAGGATCGGTGAAGGTGTGCGTCGGGTTCTGTTCGGTCGAGTCCTCGACACCGTCGCCGTCGAAGTCCCAGCTGTAGGTCAGCTCGTCCTCGTCCGGGTCAGACGCCTCGACGGAGAAGCCGACCTCGAGCGGCCCGAACCCGATCGTCGGGTCGGCGCTCGCGGCGTCGATCACCGGCGCCCGGTTCTGCGGCTCCTGGTCCGGGCAGCCGGTG
>JALDXR010000156.1:0-7695 GCA_032154865.1 Nocardioidaceae bacterium | reverse complement strand
CACCGATACCAAGCGTGAAGTCGGTCCTCGTTTGCATCAGCTGGCCGTTGAAGTAGATCTTTCCGGTCGAGCAACTCTGGGTGAACACGATGTGCGTCCACTGGTTGAGCGGCAGGTCGCGACCCGAGCCCAGCAGCAGGCGTTCCTCTCCTGTCGTGGCCGCCTTGAACGTCGCTCCGAAGCAGCTGCACCCGTTCGCCTGCATATTCGACTGCAGCAGGAAGTACGTGTTGGTGCCACTTCCGATCTGGACCAGCGGAACCCAGTTCGGCAAGGCTCGCGGATTGGCCCAGAGCGATACCGAGAACTCGTCGTCTCGGTACTCGTCGCGTGCGGTCATGTTGTTCGGGAGCCTGACGTAGTGGTCACTGGTGGGTGCACCACCCGGCAGGTTCACCGCGCTGCCCAAGGGGCCGTCGGGGGTCCACCCGACGTTGCCGTTGAGCGTCGCGTCGCCGATGGTCACGTCAGTCCCGGCGTTGGCCGCCGTCCTGCCCTGTCCCTCGTCGAACGGGTAGCGCACCGGCAGGTCCCCGATCGGCGGCGGCTCCTCGTGGACCGAGGTGACCGAGCCCTGAGAGGCACCCCAGCGATCGTTGCCGAAGAAGCGGACCTCAATCGTGTGCTCGCCGGTGTCGAGGAGGGTCGACGGGAAGGTGAACGAGCCGTCGCCGTCGAGCTCCCACCATCGGTTGGCGCCCTGACGGGTGCCGTCGATCCAGAGCTGTACGAAGCCCTCCGCGGTCTTGCCGTTGGCGCCCTTGACGGTGGTCGAGACTGACAACGGCTCGCCCCACGGCACCGGCGACGCAGGGTCGACCGACACGTTCGTGACCGTCGGCTGCTGAGGCTGCGGATCGGGCGCTTGGGGTGGACTGACGGGAGCATGGATCACGAGGTCGTCGATCACCACTCCCGCACTCGTGCCCGAAGCAGCCAGCGACAGCGTCTCGGTTCGTTGGGTAGCGGTGAACGTGCCGACATAGGTTTCGAACGTGACCTCCGTCGAGTCGGTCGGATGCCGCGACGGCTGGCTCGCCGTGAGCGTGGTGTTCAGCGAACCGATCGACAGATCGGCGCTGACGGTGTCCCCATCACCCACCGCGACGCCGCTGTCCCGGGCGTACCGCAAGGAGATTCGGTACTCCTGGTTGGGATTGAGGTCGCCGATCGAGCGGTTGAGGCTCCCATCCGCACCCAGGTCGAGCTGGTAGCCGACGGCACCGAGCCCACCCAGGTTGGGGGCCGTGCCGCGTACCAACTCGACGCCGCTGTCGACGGTCCAGGGGGCCATCCGACGACTCCCGGGCTCGACCGAGACGGTCGTCGGCGGATTCGCGGTCGCCCAGTCGAGCGGGACCTGCGGGTACTCGAACTGCTCGACGAGCTCCGGCGTCCAGCTCTTCATCGGCACCTCGGGGTCGATGTCGAGGATCTTGGCCTGGGACGGAGTGCCGTCAGCGTTGATCGCGAACACCATGTAGGAACCCGGCGGTGCATAGGTGCCATCGGCCGGCGCCTTGACGGTGAGGTTCGCGCCCAGCTGACTGAACTCCAGATCCTGGAAGGTCTGGCCGTTGTTCCAGCCGTGCGTCACCGAGCCGTTGCGCACCAGGGTCACCCGATCGATCTCTTCGGACACCTGCATGTTGAACTGCCCGGCGTATCCGATCTTCTTCGGCGCGTCGAGGATCGTCGGTCGCGCCGCGAGTTCGTTCCCGTCGTAGAGGTACGGCGGCGTGTAGAACTCGGCATCGGTGTAGTTCCGGGGACCAGGAGCGCCGCTTCCGGCCATCATGATCCGTCCGTCGGGCAGCAGCATCGCCGTCGAGTGGTACAACCGGGCATGGGCGTGGGGGGCTAGGTCGCTAGTCCACTTGCCCGTGTCCGGGTTCCAGATCTCGGGGGTCGTCGCCACGCCGGGAGCGCCGTTGTTGCTCCGACCGCCGCCGGTGACGAGCACCTCTCCGGTCGGCAGCACGGTCGCGGTCGCCCAGTGACGCGGGAACCGCATCGGGTCGGTCGGCGCGTACTCCGGGTTCGCCGTCCCGTCGGGGCCGGTGATATCGACCGTGAAGCCGGCCCGAGCGCCGTTGCCGCCGCCGCCGTTGGAGAACGCACCGCCGCCGACCTGCAGGATCTTGCCGGGCTCGTACATGACCGCCGTCGACGTCGCGCCGATCGGCTCTCCGAGCTCGCCCTGGTCGGCCACCTCGGCCGGCAGGGTGCCGCGCAGGGTCAGTGTTCCGGTGCCGGCCGGGTCGAGCTCGGACACCTGGGAGCCGCTGATGGTGAACAGGTTTCCGTTGTCCGGTGCGACCCAGGACCTCGGGTACCACCAGCGGTTCTGCGTGTTTCCGTAGGCCTCAGCGCTCTTGGCCCCGGTGAGCAGGGTCCAGCCGGTGCCTTCGTTCGGGGTGTACCGCTCGGGCGTGAGCACACCAGGCCCGCTCACACCTCGTACGCTGCCGCCCTGCACGACGATCTCGCCGTTGGGCATCACGTTCGCCGTCGGGTACCACCGCGGGTAGTGCATCGGCGCTTCGTCCGTCAACCCTTGCTGGATGGTATAGCTGGTGACGCCGACCGGTCCGTTCACCGGGTTGTTGCCGTTTCCGAGGCCGTCGTCACCGCCCATCGTCATCACCGACCCGGTGTTGGGATTGTGCACCTGGATCGAACAGAACATGTCGGTGTAGGTGTTGTTCGGGAGGAGCCCTTCCTGGAAGTTCTCGATCGTTCGCGTCGTGCTCGGGTCCCAGATGTCGAATTCGAACTGGCCGCCCTGGGCGACGCAGCTGTTGCCCGTCCAGTCGTACGGCGTGGTGTCGGTACACCCGGTCGAGGTGCTGCCGAACGACTGCACCTTCCCGTCCTTGGTCAAGGCCGTGTTGATCGCCATCACCGGCCAGGGCGTCACCTGGCTGGTGACGGACGCGCTGCCTGACGACCACTCACCAGCCTCCTCATTGGCCGGTGGGGAGCAGTCGGCGAAGAGCAGCCCGGCGGTGTAGGCCAGGCCGTTGCGCAACTGGTTGCGCATCACCGGCTCGGAGTAGGCCGAACCTTCATGCCCCATCGCGGTGTACCAGGAGCGACCACCGTCGAACTCCTGGCACCAGGTGATCGGGTGGTCTGTGCCGTGGCGCCCGTCGGTGTAGGTGGACTCGTCAGCCTCGAGCAGAGTGCGGACGTTCCCGGCCGGGTTGACGTTGAAGTCGTACCACTCGTCGCTGCGTGTGAAGGAGGTCGGTAGTCCCTGCGTCAGCGGGTGGCCGGCCTCGCGGACCCGGACGGTGCCCGGCTTGACGGCGGGGTTCTCCGGGTGGTGTTCCGAGACGGCGCCGACGAGCCGGAGGTACCAGTCGTTGACTTCGTGCTCGCTGACCGCGCCGCCGGTCCACCCGGCGTAGTGCATACCCAGCCAGCCGCCACCGTTTTGGATGTAGCCCTTCAGGGCGGCCCGCTGCTCGTCGTTGAACAGCACACCACCGGTCTGCGCGAACACCAAGGTGTCGAAGGTCGCGAGACTGTCGGGGGTGAACACGTCGGGACTGTCGGTCTCGGTGATCTCGACCTCGAGTGCGTGCTCCTGGCCGAGCTGGGCGGCGATGTCGCGGACCGCCTCGCGCGCCTGCACGTTCGAGGCGTGGAACTGGGTCTTGTAGAACAGCAGGATCTTGAGCGAGTCCTGCTGCGCCGCCGCCTGCACGATGACCATGGGCGCGACGATGAAAAGCGCCAAAAGCGGCACGAGATGACGTAAGAACCGGCCGCCGACGCGTGAGTAGAGCCTGTGCTGGATCATGCGGATCCCTTTCGAGAGCTGCGAGTCGAGGCCGGCAGTCCCGAGCGGGCCGGGCGCTCTCTTAATGCGTCGGCATGCTAGAGAGCGTCAACATCCAGAGTCAAGAACACAGTCTCGATCTATGAACATCTGGCGCTATACGTACACAGATGTGAACGACGCCTAGGGAGCGAAGGCGTACCGGGCCTCGAACAGCAGCCGGACGATCTCGTCCTGACGCTCGTCCTCGAGCCGGGAGACCGGTACCGAGATGCTGATGGCGTCTTGCGTCGGAGCGTACGGGAGAGCGATCGCGAAGCACTCCAGGCCGACCGCCGTCTCCTCGGCGTCGATCGCGTAGCCCCTGGCCCGCGCCCGCCGGATGTCCTTGAGCAGCTCGTCCGGATCGGTGATCGTCTTCGGCGTGGTCGCCTCGAGCGTCGACGGCAGGTGGCCGGCGATCTCGTCATCAGGGAGCGTGGCGAGCAGACACTTGCCGAGCGCAGTCGAGTACGCCGGGAGGCGCCGCCCGACCGCGGAGAACATGCGAAGCGGGTGGATGGACTCGCGTTTGGCCATGTAGACCACGTCGTTGCCTTCGAGTCGGCCGAGGTGGACGGTCTCGCCGGTCTTCTCCGCCAAGGTGTCGAGGATCGGCGCGGTTCGGGTCACCACGTCGTCGCTGTCGACGTAGGCGGAGCCCACGAGCAGGGAGTGGACGCCGAGGCCGTAGCGCTTGCCGGTCGCGTCGAGCTCGAGCCAGCCGTAGTGCTGCATCGTGCGCAGCAGGGCGTGCATGCTGCTCTTCGGCACGTCGAGCTGGTCGGCGAGATCACCCATCGAATGCGGGCCAGAGGCGGCCAGCACCTTCAGGACCTCCAGCACCCGGGCGGCAGACTTCACCGGCCGGAAGTCGTCGTCGCCCTCGATGTCCGCGGTCTCATACCCCATATCACCCTTCACATACGTGAATGTACCTGACTCCATGCTTGACAGCCAATCCACATCTTGGTTGAGTGTTGGCCGCACATGCGAATGCGATTCTCATACATGGACGGCTCGCCCGCAGCGGCCAGAAGTGAGAGCAGCAGATGGAGATCCGCCAGGCGACCGCTCCGGCATCGCTCGAGACCGCGACCACCGCCGAGTTGCGCGAGCACTACCTCGTCGACGACCTCTTCGCCGACGGTGACGTACGCACGGTCTATACGCACGAGGATCGGATGGTTCTCGGCGGAGCCGTACCGACCGGAGGCGAGACGCTCGTCCTGGCGACCGCAGACCCGCTTCGCGCCGAGCACTTCCTCGAGCGGCGAGAGTTGGGCATCGTCAACGTGGGCACCCAGGGTGAGGTGCTTGTCGACGACTCGGCGTACGAGCTCGGAACGCTCGACGGCATGTATGTGGGACGCGGGAGGCAGGTAGCGTTCCGCGGCGCGGGTGCGCGGTTCTACCTGGCTTCGGCGACAGCCCACGCCGAACACGAACTCGCCGTCTTCCGGCGGGACGAGATCGCACCGGTGGAGCTGGGCGATCAGAGCGGCGCCAGTGTCCGACGTCTCTACCGCTACATATGGGGTCCCGACGGCCACCCGTCCTGCCAGCTGCAGATGGGCGTCACGGTGATCTCCGACGGATCGGTGTGGAACACCATGCCGCCTCATCTACACGATCGTCGCACCGAGGTCTACCTCTACACGCAGCTTCCCGACGACGCTCGGGTGCTCCACGTCATGGGCGAGCCCGGCCGCACCCGGCACCTGTTGGTCAGGGACGGGCAGGCCGTGATCTCGCCCTCGTGGTCGGTGCACGCCGGGGCCGGAACCAGCTCGTACGCGTTCGTCTGGGCGATGGCCGGCGAGAACACCGACTACGGCGATCTGGAACCGGTCAAGCTGGAGGAGCTGTGAGCTCCGACCAGACCGACGGCCTGCAGGCGTTCTCGCTGGTCGGGCGGACCGCCATGGTCACCGGCGTGAGCCGAGGCATCGGCAAGGCGATCGCGGTCGGTCTCGCGGTCGCCGGTGCCGACCTGGTCCTCGCCGGACGGGCCGGGAGCCTCGACACCACCAAGGCGACGGTCGAAGGCCTTGGCCGTAAGGCCGCGACGCTCGAACTCGACCTGGCGCAGCCCGACGGCATCGCGGACGGCTCCCTCGACCACCTGCTGCCGCCCAACGTCGACATCCTGGTCAACAACGCCGGGATGATCCATCGCGAGGAAGCAGTGGCGGTGGACGCTAGCTCCTGGAACCAGGTGCTCGACGTCAACCTGACGTCGCTGTTCTTCCTCACCCAGCGCGTCGCCGGCCCGATGCTCGCACGCGGTCACGGCAAGATCATCAACATCGCGAGCCTGCTCTCCTTCGAGGGCGGCCTGGGTGTGTCGTCGTACGCAGCGAGCAAGCACGCCGTCGCCGGCCTCACCAGAGCCCTGTCCAACGAGTGGGCCTCGCATGGGGTCCAGGTCAACGCGATCGCGCCGGGCTACATCGTCACGGACAACACGGCCCAGCTTCGGGCCGATCCCGCACGTTCAACGAGCATCGGTGACCGCATCCCGGCGGGCCGATGGGGTCTGCCTTCCGACCTCGTCGGCGCCTCGGTCTTCCTGGCCTCCAGCGCCGCGGACTACGTCACCGGACACGTCCTGCTCGTGGATGGGGGCTGGAGCGCCAGGTAAGTCAAATTCGATGGGTCGCCGAAGAAGAGTGATCTCCGTCCGCGCCCACCGCTCGCACGGCCGGAAGAGAGGAACGAACAATGAGAAGACCCAAACGTCATCGCCGGAGTGTTCTGGCCTGCGTGGCCGCCGGAGGGTTCCTGCTCTCCGGCTGCGCGGGCGAGGCCGGCGGCGGAACAACAGACGGTGCGACCTGCGACCCCGAAGAGATCAAGCTGATCGGCCAGGTCCGCAACCAGACGAACCCCTACGAGGCCGCCTGGCTCAGCGGCGGCGACGAGTACGCCGAGTCCGTCGGTCTCGAGCAGGAGCACCTGACGTACGACGGCGACTCCCAGCGTCAGCAGGAGCAGATCCGTCAGGTCCTCGCCGGTAGCGGCGTGGAGTGCACCGTGTTGAACGTGCTACCGAACGGCGACTCGGACACCGCGCCGATCGTGGCCGCGGCGGACTCGGCCGGGGCCTTGCTGGTCACCCACTGGAACAAGCCGGCCGACCTGAACCCCCAAGACTTCGACCGCTGGATCGCGCACATCACCTACGACGACGAGAAGTCCGGCTACCAGATCTCGAAGGCGCTGTTCGACGACATGGGTGGCAGTGGCGGCATCATCGCGCTGCAGGGCATCCTCGACACGTCCGCGGCCCAGAATCGGTTCGCCGGTCTCCAGAAGGCGCTCGGTGAGACGCCGGGCGTCGAGCTGCTCGACGACCAGACCGCGAACTTCGATCGCGCCGAGGCGCTGAGCGTCACGAGAACCCTTCTGACCGCGCACGGCGAGCACGTGCGTGGCATCTGGGCGGCCAATGACGACATGGCGCTCGGTGCGATGCAGGCACTCGAGGCGGTCGGTCGTGACGACGTCAAGGTCGTCGGCATCGACGCCGTTCCCGAGGCGATCGCGGCGATCCAGGACGGCACGATGACCGCGACGGTGTCCAGCGACGGACCGTGGCAGGGCGGCATCGGCCTGGCGATGGGATATTGCGCCGCGACCGGCGAGCTCGACCCGACAGCGGTGGAGGACGAGAACCGCGCCTTCTACGCCCAGCACTTCCTGATCGACGAGAGCAACGCCGCCGAGTTCGCCGACCGGGAGCTCGACATGTCGGACTTCGAGTGCGCCAACCTGTTCAACCGGGCGACGGGACCCATTGCCGAGTGAAGACATCAGGACCGGCTCGGCCGCCTGCCGAGGACGTCACCGCGTCGGTCCCTTCCGAG
>JALDXR010000155.1:0-7723 GCA_032154865.1 Nocardioidaceae bacterium | reverse complement strand
CGTGTGATGCGCACCGCGCCCGAGGATCTGGTCTTCGGGAACCGCAAAGGTGCGCCGATGCGGGAATCGAAGATTCTGACCGAGGTGCTACAACCGGCGGCCGTGAAAGCCGGGCTCGGACGTGTGACGTGGCATCAGTTCCGCCACATTCACTCGTCATTGCTGAACGATCTGAAGGTGCCGACCGGCGAGTGGGCGCCACCTGGCCGCGAGCGCTGGCCGGGACGGCCCAACGGACTGGGTGAGCGGTGATGGTGACCCTGCGGCTGGTGGGTGACGACGACGTGCCTGGCCCGCCGGCGCAGCCCCATCCGGGCGAGTGCGTCGCGTGCTTCCTCGACCGGATGATCTCGGCGTACGGCTGCTCTGATCAGCTGACCTGGGTGTGCCTGTGGCGGGATCGCCGGGCGCCCAGGGCGACCGCGCTGGAGCGACGGCTTCAGACCAGGGGCGGCTTCTGCGACTGCGAGGTCCTGGCCAACGTCTTCGTGCGGCCGGCGACGGTCGTGGCCGGGGTGTCCGGCGTCGACATCGATCCCGAGGCCGACCCGCCGCCGTGTCTCGGGGTGCGCAAGGGCTCGACCCGACCGTGTGCTCACTGGATCTGACGGTCACGGGCGATCAGGCACTGTGGGGCAGGATCAGGTCGTCTGCGGCGAAGACCCGCAGCGCCTCGTCGGTCGCCAAATGAATCGGCTGCAGCGGGACGCCGACGCGCGAGGCAGCGGCGGCGAGCTCGCGTGCCCAACTCCGATCGTCGTCGGTCATCCGCGCCGGGCCTGGTCGCGACAGCAGAAAGGCGAGCGATCCGGCCTCGTCGATGACGTCGCGCAGCTCGCCGCAGATCCCCATCAGGTTGTCCAGCCGCACCCTGTGGGGACGACGTGGAAGGTGGTCGACCTGGTTCAGCTGCGGCGCCATCCGGCCGTCGCTGGACACCAATCCGAACCAGAGCAGTCGCCGGGTGAAGCCGAGCTCGCCCATCAGGGCTCGCCAATGGCGATACATGTCGTGCGGCGTCAGGATCGGTGGCATCAGGTCGGGCGGCAGCAGCGGCGGTATCTCGTTGTCCACGCCCAGGACGGTAGGCGCCGCCGCGGGCCGGTTGGCCCAATCCACAGCGACGATCTCGGCGCGGCCGGTGTCGACGCGGCCTCGAGCGCGGCCCGCGCCCTAGCCGGCGAGCCGGTGGAACTCGTCGTCGTCGCCGACGCGGATCCTCGGGACGATTCGGAGCTGGGGGCGCCGTCGGGGGAGGATCGACAGCGCGACCACCATCCCGGCGGCGAGCACGAGGATCACGCTGGCGGCCACGGGACGTTCGGCGATCGCGGTCCACCACGGGTTGCTCGCCTCGGTCGCGAACAGCCCGGCGGCGCCGATGAGACCGGCGCGGACGAACGTACGCCAGGCGGTCGCCTCGAGCTCGGTCACCATCGCGTACCCGGCGTAGCCGAGGAGGACGATCCCGACCAGGGCAGCGCCGACCGCGGGGAGATCGGCCGTCGGAGCGGCGAGCAGCCCCACGCCAACGACCCAGGTCACGATCGCGGCGGTCCGCATCGTCAGTGTCGTGGTCCGGACGTCGCGGATCAGATGGTTGAGAGCGGAGACCGCGACCCTGCGCGGCTCCATTTTGGTGAGCAGGCCACCGCCGCCCCACCAGACGAACACGGCACCGAGGACCAGGGGAGCGAGCTCCGCGAGCAGGGTCGACATCGATCCCGCCTCAGACGCCACGGTCCCATCGGTGCCGGCGGTGGGGGTGACGCAAACGCACGAAGCTCTTGACCATGGCTGACTCCCTTGTTCCCGGTCTTAGGCCGTCCCGGACCCAGGAGCAGGCTCGCCCGATTCGGACGAATGCGTCAAGATGCCCGTCACGGAACGTAGCCGGTTTTTACGTCTTGTTCGCGCTGAGCGGGCTGGATGGCCGGATCGGCGCTCCTCCGGCCGGGTGCGTCGGCCGATCCGGAAGCGCCGACGATGCCGAATCGGGGCGCAAGTATGGTGTGCGAACCGAACGCCGTCGGAAGGGCCGCGATGAGACTGCGCGCCGTGCTGCCAGGTCTGACGGCCGTCCTGTGCCTGAGCGCCTGCGGCACCGCGGCGGACCTGGCCGGCGCCGACTCGGGTCCGGATCGGAGTGATCGGTCTGGTCTCGACGAGGCACCGAGCACCGACACCCCGCCGACGGAGCAGCCGACGACTCCGATGACGCAGCCGGACGGCCAGTCACTGAAACGCCTGCCGCATGTCGTCAGCCAGGTCGACTACTTCCTGAGCCCGTCGCGCAACATCGGCTGTCTCATCACGCAATCGAACGTCCGCTGCGACATCGACGAGAAGTCGTACCGCGAGCCCGCCCGACCGTCGTCGTGTCAGCTCGACTACGGCAAGGCGGTCGCGGTCGGTCTCGCCGGGGAGGCCGAGTACGCCTGCGTCAGCGACTCCGTCCTCGGAGCCGGCAGCGTGCTGGACTACAACACGTCGACCGTGGTCGGGGACTTCGGCTGTACGAGTCGCGAGACCGGCATGACCTGCTACAACCTGCGTACTCGCCACGGCTTCCTGATCTCGCGCGAGATCGTCGACCTCTTCTAGCGATCAGATGACATCGCGCCGGCGCATCGTCCACAGCGCGACCGTCGCGGCGACGACGAGGTAGCAGGCCAGGGTCAGCAGGGCCCGGCTCCCGTCGACGGCGTCGGTGACACCGGGAGCGGGCTCGATCGGCCGATTGACGAGCACGGTGTTGATGAGCGAGCCGGCGTTGACGCCGGGCAGCAGGTCGCGCACCGGCTGGAGGGCGTCGAGGACGGAGTCGGCCATCGCCGACACGAGATTCTCGACCCCGAGCACCCACACGACGCCGAGTCCGATCGGCAGCGCGATGCCGCGCAGCAAGACGCCGAGTGCCGCTCCGAGGACCGCCCAAGTGAACAGGATGAGCCAGCCGTAGCCGACGCCCTGTGCGAGATCGGCCAGGCTTGGCCAGTTCATCGACTGGTCCTCGGCCAGGGCGATCGCCGCCGACGTGGCGGCCCCCAGGGCGTAGAGAACGAGCACTCCGGTGAGCACCGCGACGGCGAGCGCAACGAACTGACCGGCCAGGACAGTCGCTCGACCGGCCCGCTGGGTCAGCATCGTCTTGACGGTGCCCCAGCCGTACTCGCCGCCGAACATCAGCGCCCCGAGCACCAGCGCGAGCGCACCGGCGAAGACGGCGAAGCCGCCGATCGTGTTGGCGACGAGCTGATCCGGCAGCGTGCTGGCGAGCAGTTGCTGCGGGGTCGCGCCGTCGGACATGCCGCCGTCGCCGCTGGTGTAGGAGAGGTACGGCACGACGTAGGCGAAGACCTGGTTGAGAATCGCCGCCACC
Organism: Nocardioidaceae bacterium; assembly: GCA_032154865.1. Lineage (GTDB taxonomy): Bacteria > Actinomycetota > Actinomycetes > Propionibacteriales > Nocardioidaceae > DATFRX01. The sequence goes on along the minus strand of JALDXR010000155.1, from coordinate 4,341 downwards.
GCGAGCAGGACCCAGGCGGCCGGTCGGCGGACCAGCTTGAGCAACTCGGCGGCGGCCGTACTCAGGACGGGACTAGACATGGTTCAGCTCCGATGTCTGGGTGATCTCGAAGAAGACGTCCTCGAGCTGCCGCTCGGCGCGACGCAGTTCGGTGACGGCGACCCCGGCGTCGACCAGGGTCTGGTTGACCAGGGCGGTGTGCTGCTCGTCGACTCGTACGCGGAGCCGGCCCTCGGTCGTGTGGATGCTCTCCACCTCGGGCATCGATTCGAGCCGGGTTCGGGCGACGTCGGACGGCGTCGCGGCGATGACCAGCTCGGCGTCGCCACGCAGCTCGTCGACAGTGCCTTCGGACACGATCCGGCCGTGGTTGATGACCGCGACCCGGTCGCAGATCTGCTGCACCTCGCCGAGCAGGTGGCTCGACAGGAGTACGGTACGGCCCGCCGTGCCGAGCTCCCGGATCAGCCGGCGCATGTCGCGCATGCCGGCGGGGTCGAGGCCGTTGGTCGGCTCGTCGAGCACGATCAGCTCGGGATCCTTGAGGAGCGCGGCCGCGACGCCGAGGCGCTGCTTCATGCCGAGCGAGTACGTCGTGTACTTGTCGCCGGCCCGGCCCTCGAGCTCGACCGTACGCAGCGCCCGGTCGACTCGCTCGTCGATCTCGCGCGAGGGGATAGCGGCGTACCTCGCGACGACGCGGAGGTTGTGCCGCCCGGACAGGTACGGATAGAACGCCGGTCCCTCGATCAGCGAGCCGACTCGCGCCAGCGACGCCGGTGTGCCGGGCGGCTGGCCCAGCACACCGATGTCGCCGGACGTCGGGGCGACCAGACCGAGCAACATGCGCAGGGTCGTGGTCTTGCCGGCGCCGTTCGGGCCGAGGAAGCCGTAGACCTCGCCGCGTCGGACCGACATGCTGATCCGGTCGACGGCGATCAGGTCGTGGCCGTACCGCTTGGTCAGGTCGCGGACCTCGACGACGAGTTCGGACCGATTCATCGGCCCTGCTCCTTCAGTACGCCGAGCTTGTCCTTGTACTCCTGCTCGTCGATCTCACCGTTGGCGTAGCGCTCGGCGAGCCGGGCCTCTCCGGAGCGGACGCCGTAACGGGCCCAGTGCCGCCGCCGCAGGATCACGATCGTCGTGATGATCGCGGCGACGATGAGCAGCCAGGTGAGGGGGAAGATCGGCCACCAGGCGCCGGGGCCGTCCCAGTGGTCGTGGTCGGCGACCTGGACGGTGGCGGGGCTGGCGGCGAGGGTGGTGATCGCGGACATGATGGGTGTCTCCTTGACGTCGATGCTTCTTCGATTGACGCTTTCGATCGTCGTCTCGGAGCGCGCGAAAAACGTCGGCCTGGCGGCGACACTTGGGGTACGCCCGGTGGCGTACTCCCGAGGGACTGCCTACGCCGCTGGCCGCTCGGTCAGGCGTACTCCGCGGCCAACCACGGCCCGCACGCGTGCACCGTGGAGCGGAGCCTTAGTGGTGTGTGACGGTCGCTAAGACCACCCAGGCCGGACCAGTCCGGTCTCGTACGCGAGCACGACCAGCTGCGCTCGGTCCCGGGCATGCAGCTTGATCATGGCCCGGCTGACATGGGTCTTCGCCGTCGCCGGACTCATGACGAGGCGCTCGGCGATCTCGTCGTTGGACAGGCCCTCGCCGACCAGCGCCACGACTTCGCGCTCGCGTTCGGTCAGCGGGTCGAGCTTGCGGGTCGGTGTCGTCTCCCGGCTGCGGGTCGCGAACTCGGCGATCAGCCGTTTCGTGACGCCGGGCGACAGCAGCGCATCGCCGCGAGCGACGGCGCGGACGCCCTGGAGCAGCTCGGTCGGCTCGGTGTCCTTGACGAGGAAGCCGCTGGCGCCGGTCCGGACCGCCTCGAAGACGTACTCGTCGAGGTCGAACGTCGTGAGGATGACGACCTTGGTGTCCGCCAGGGCCGAGTCGGCCGCGATCGTGCGGGTGGCAGCGAGCCCGTCGAGCTCGGGCATCCGGATGTCCATGAGCACCAGGTCGGGCCGCTGGGTCTTGACGACGTCGATCGCCTCGCGCCCGTTGGCAGCCTCGCCGACGACCTCGATGTCGTCCTGGTCGTCGAGGAGCGCCCGCAGTCCGGCGCGTACCAAGGCCTGGTCGTCGGCCAGCACTACCCGGATCATGCCGGCGCCTCCGCGGTCGACTCCTGGAGCGGCAGCCGGGCCGTGACCCGCAGGCCGCCGGCCGGAGCCGCCTCGATCGTCAGACTGCCGCCGAGCGACGCGGCGCGCTCGCGCATGCCTCGCAGGCCGCTGCCCTCGTCGATGGCGTCGATGTGTTGGCCGCCGGAGCCGTCGTCCTCGACCTGAACGGTGAGCATGTCGGCACCGTAGTCCAACCGGAGCTCGGCCTCCTGAGCGTCGGCGTGTCGGACCACGTTGGTGATCGCCTCCTGGACGATCCGGACGGCGGCGAGCTCGACGGCGGTCGGAAGGGTACGGACGTCGCCGCTGGTCGACTTGCGCAGCGTGAGGCCGGCGTGGCCGGTGCGCTCGACCAGCTCGTCGAGGGTCGCCAAGGTCGTCGTCGGCGACCGCGGCGCGGTGTCGGCCTCGTCGCGGAGCACGCCGACCAGCGACCGCAGCTCCGACAGGGCCTCCTTGCTGGCGTCCTTGATCGCGGCCAGCGCCGGCGGCACCTGGTCGGGTTTGCGGTCGACCAGGTGCAACGCGACGCCGGCCTGCACGTTGATCAGCGAGATGTGGTGGGCCACGACGTCGTGCAGCTCGCGGGCGATCCGCAGCCGTTCCTCGTTGGCCTGCCGGCGTCGGGTCTCAGCCCGGGCCTGGCGGGCGGCGATGACCCGCTCGCGACGGACCCGGGCGAACTCGGCTCCGATCAGGACGACCAGCGCCCAGGCGCCGAAGCCGGCGGCGGCGCCCCACGACCACGACTCGTCCCGGAACTCGCCGCGCAGCGCAAGGTGCCCGACGTAGACCACCCCGAGGGCGAGCCAGGCGGCCCATCGATGCCCCAGCATGACTGCTGCGATGGCGGCGACCACGAGACTGAGCATGATCGGGCCGTACGGATAGTCCCGGAGCAGATAGCCCAGCGTGCCGAGCGTGACGAACCAGAGCACCGCGACCGGGTGACTCCGCACGGCGAGCAGCGACAGCGGGACCACGACGGCGAGGACGATCCCGAGAGCGTCGATGTCGTGCCGGCCCGACTCGCCCCGGGCAGCGCCGAAGGTGCCGACGACGGTGAAGATCGTGAGGACCAGCGGTCCTGCGATGCCGAGGATCGGGCCCCGCGGCCGGCCGAGACCGGGGGCCGAACGATTGGTGTCTGTCGCCACGTCATGCACGGTAGGCGAGCCGGACACCGGTGTCATCGGCCGCCGGCGGCAGGTGTGACTACTTCGCGGGGAGTAGATCCGAGGCGCGCTTGTCGAGTCGCTCCCAGGCCTCTTCGTACTCCACGACGTCGCGGACGGCGAGCTCCTCCGCCCAGCGATGCGCCCGGCCGAAGGTGAAGCCTGCCGTCCCGGCCTCGGGGTCGCGCGCGAGCCGGCGTAGCCACTGGCGGAGGACCACCATGTCCTGGTGGTGGCAGAGGATGTCCTGGATGCGCTCCGCCTTGCGGGACAACCGCTCGATCTCGCCGCCGAGCGCGGGTGCCGCGACGTTGCACGCGTAGCGCAGCCGCTTGGCCGCCTTGCGGACCTCGTGCAGGGCTACGTCGCGGTCGCGGGGCTCGGCGACGGCGACCGCCTCGACCCGTCGCTGGATCCGCCGCCAGGGCTTGGCCACCCGTTTCGGGAGCACCTTGCGGGCCGGGCGATGGGCCTTCTCCGACCAGGGCGGGTCGGCGATGAAGGCATCCAGTCGCACTCGGAGCGCGACGTAACGCGGATTGTCCAGCACCGCGAGCGCAGCCGCTTGGGCGGGTACGGCCGCCTCCCGAATCCGGCGTTTGGGGAGCATGCGGACCGGCCCGGCCATCAGCGAACGCGGCTCGGCGTTGATCGCCTCGGCGAGATGCTCCTCGACGACCTCGAGGTCGCGGGCCGGGCTGAGCGTACGGCCCAACCAGGTCAGCTCGGCCTGGAGCTCCCGGGCCTGCTCGGCGTCCAGAAGGGCGCGATAGACGGCGAGCGCGGTGCGCAGCCGGCGCGCCTCCACGCGCATCTGGTGGATGGCGTCGGGCTCGTCGGCCCGGACCTCGGCGTCTCTGGCGGCTAGTCGTTCGGCGTGCTCCACCAGATAGGTGTGGATCACCTCGCCGGCGGTGCATGACTCACGTGCGTTGCTTCCCATCGGCCAAGCCTCTCATGACCTGGTCGTTCGTTGT
>JALDXR010000154.1:0-7753 GCA_032154865.1 Nocardioidaceae bacterium | reverse complement strand
GGACCGTGGCGGTAGCGATATTGCGAAACACGCCCGGCGTGTCTCGCAATATCGCTACCCCCAGCGTGCGCGGGTGCGTGCGGCGGGCCGGATGCGCGATTGCGGGCGGTCGCAGGGGGCGTCGTACCCTTGACCGGTCATGGCTACGACCGCACCCTCGACGCTCCGCACCTATGAGGTGCGCACCTTCGGCTGCCAGATGAACATGCACGACTCCGAGCGGCTGTCCGGGCTGCTCGAGGACGCCGGCTATGTCGAGGCCGCCGACGGCAACCTGGCCGATCTGGTCGTGTTCAACACCTGTGCGGTACGCGAGAACGCTGACAACCGCCTCTACGGCAACCTCGGTCATCTCGCCTCGAAGAAGGCCAAGCGGCCCGGCATGCAGATCGCCGTCGGCGGCTGCCTCGCACAGAAGGACCGCGGCGAGATCCTGCGCCGGGCGCCGTGGGTCGACGTCGTGTTCGGCACGCACAACATCGGATCACTGCCGACGCTGCTCGAGCGCGCCCGCGTCGCCGACGAGGCGCAACTCGAGATCCTCGAAGCGCTCGAAGTGTTCCCGTCGACGTTGCCGACCCGGCGCGAGTCGGCCTACTCCGCCTGGGTCTCGATCAGCGTCGGATGCAACAACACCTGCACGTTCTGCATCGTGCCGAGTCTGCGTGGTCGCGAGAAGGATCGTCGACCGGGCGATGTGCTCGCCGAGGTCGAGGCGCTGGTCGCCGACGGCGTCGTCGAGGTGACCCTGCTCGGCCAGAACGTCAACTCCTACGGCGTCGAGTTCGGCGACCGCTTCGCGTTCGGGAAGCTGTTGCGTGCGTGCGGGTCGATCGACGGGCTCGAGCGGGTCCGGTTCACATCGCCGCACCCGCGCGACTTCACCGACGACGTCATCGACGCGATGGCCGAGACGCCGAACGTCATGCCGCAGTTGCACATGCCGTTGCAGTCGGGATCCGACACCGTGCTGCGGGCGATGCGCCGGTCCTACCGACGCGATCGCTATCTCCGCTTGCTCGATCGGGTCCGCGAGGCCATGCCCGATGCCGCGATCAGCACGGACATCATCGTGGGATTTCCCGGCGAGACCGACGAGGACTTCGAGCAGACTCTCGACGTCGTGCGCGAGGCGCGGTTCGCCCAGGCGTTCACCTTCCAGTACTCGACGCGACCCGGCACCCCCGCCGCGGAGATGGGCGACCAGGTGCCCAAGGCGATCGTGCAGGAGCGATACGAGCGCCTGGTCGCCCTGGTCAACGACATCACCTGGGCCGAGAACCGGGCACTCGTCGGCCGCGACGTGGAGTTGCTGGTGACCGAGGCGGACGGCCGCAAGGACGGGGAGACCCATCGGCAGTCCGGTCGCGGGCCCGACAACCGGCTGGTCCACTTCACCCCGGGATCCGCTGTCGTCGGCCCTGGTGACTTCGCGACGGTGTCGATCACCAAGGCGGCGCCGCATCATCTGGTCTCCGACGCACCGGTGCGAGCCGTGCGGCGTCGCCGGTCGGTGGTTGTGGACGCGGGTGGCGGTGGCGCCGGGGACGCAGGAACATCGAGCGTCCTGCTCGGCCTGCCGACGGTCGGTGCTCCGGAGCCGACCGCAGTCGGCGCCGGGCCGACCTGCGGCTGCGACTGAGCCGCCGTACTGCTCTCGCTGGCGAGCCGTTCGCGCCCGGGCCATGAAGAGTTGGCGCGAAACCGCGGATCCGCGGGGGAGTTGGCGTAACTTTGCGCCAACACTTCGGCCAGCAGGACACCGGTTCGCCGCATCGGAGAGGAACCCGACATGACCGACGACCGGCCCGTCAGCATCGAGGTCACGATCGGTGCCCCCGTCGCGACCGTGTGGCAGTGGCTTCGCGACCGCGACCGGATCGCTCGCTGGCACGGCTGGCTCGTCGAAGGCCTCGCCGAGGAGATCGAGTACATCTACTTCGAGCACGCGACCGAGTCGGACGCGCCGTACACGCTCGACCTCGACAGCGGCGATCGCTTCGTCCTGACCGAGGACGGCGGCGCCACCACGGTACGCATCACGCGCGTGCCGCCGGGCAACAATCCCGAGTGGGATGCGTACTACGACGACATCACCGAGGGCTGGCTGTCGTTCCTGCAGCAGTTGCGATTCGCGATCGAGAAGCAGCCCGATCGTGAGCGTCGCACCGTCTTCCTCGCCACCGACGAGAGGGGGCCGCGACCGCAGGATGTGCTGGGTCTTGGCGAGCTGCGGCCCGGTGAGCGAGCCGAGTTGGCCTCGGCGCCGACACCGGTCGAGGGCGAGGCGTGGTTCGCCGGGGAGCTTCAGGTCGGTGTCACCGTCGACAGGCTCGGTCCGGGCCTGCTTGTCGTCGGGGCTCGCCCGCCACTGGCCAGTCGGCCGGACGGCGGTGCGATGGCGATCCTGACGACGTACGACCTCGACGATGAGCAGTTCGCGGCCGCACGCGACGAGTGGAGCACGTGGTGGCGCGCGACGTACCCGGCCGCCGCCGAGCCGCAGAGCTGACCGCGGTTCGACCTGAAAGTTGGCGTGAGAGATTCAGCTTTTCGGCGACCCGGGACATGAATCCCACGCCATCATTCGCCGCCGCAGCCGGAGCCGGCGACCGTCAGCCGAAGCCGTACGTCAGCACCGGCGGCACGGCACCGGTCGCGAGGTGTCGCAGCACCAGCAGCTCGTGCGGCACCACCGGATCCGGCAGCGCCGACAACGCGAACCACTCCAGGGCCGACGACTTGTCGGGCTCGCACCGCGACGGCTCGCCGGCCCACTGCTCGGCGAGATAGAAGAAGTCGGCGCGCTGCTCGATCGGCCGATCCGATCCGTCGGTCCGATGGACGGTGCACTGGGGCAGCAAGGCGTCCGGCGCGACCGTCAGGCCGACCTCCTCGCGCGCCTCGCGGATCGCGGCCGCGAGGCACGACTCGCCCGGCTCGACGTGACCCGCGACGAGCGCCCAGTAGCCGTCGCGATAACCGGTGTTGGCCCGCCGATGCAGCAGGACCTCCCGGCCGTCCGGACCCGCCCGGCAGAAGATGACGTACGCCGCCGGGACCAGCCGATGTCGCGGCGCGAGATCGGGGTACGACGCGCCGTCAGGTCGTCTGACCACGCCGGGAGTGTACGTCCCGTAGCCACAGCTCGAGCTGGGTCGGGTCCGCCTGGAGCGACTCGGGGAGGCGCAGCCGATCGCGTCCGTGGATGAGCCAGACGTAGGTCTGGATGTTTCCGCGGATGGTCATGCTGTGCCGGACGATCTCGGTCACCGCGGTCCATCGCACCGACTGATGCCCGTACGTCACGTCCTCGGCGGTCACCACGAGATGCGGCTGCCCGGAGACGACTGTTCTTGCTATCCGTGGCGCCCATAACGCCACGCCGACGATGATCACCACGCCGACGACGATCCCCGCGACGCCACCGCTGATGGCGATCACGAGCGCGAGGATCACGAGGGCGACGCAAACGGTCAGGGCGACCGTGGCGGATTGCCGCCGCGATCGGATGACGACGCTGCCGTCTTGGTCGAGAGTTGACTGCCAGTGGTCTATAGATCCTGTGGCCACGGCGCGCCATTGTGGCGGATCAGCGCGCTAGGGCGTGGGACCCGCGCCCTTCTTCTTGTCGGTGTCGTCCGCGGTGCTCGAATCCTGGACCGGACCGGGTGCAGACGTGGTCGGAGACGGGCCGGCCGACGAGCCGCCCTGCTGGTCCAGGCGCTCCTTGGCCTTGCTGACGCCCTTGTCGATCTTGTCGTCGTAGCGTCCGCCGGTGGCCTTGCTGACGGCTCCGCTGGCCCGGTCGAGGCCGCTGGCGATCTTGTCGCCGTGCTTTTCGGCGATCTGCTCGGCCTGCTGCTTGGCCTTGGACCTCGAACCTCTGAGCTTGTCGAATAGTGACATCGTGACCTCCGTGATGTGCGCCGACGGCGGGTTGGGACAAACTACCGCGAGCCGTGTTGTTGCGGTCGTTGGTCCGACTGCCGCCGGCAAGTCCGATCTCGCCGTCGCGCTCGCGTCCTCCCTGTCGGGCGAGGTCGTCAGTGCCGATTCGATGCAGATCTATCGCGGCATGGACATCGGGACCGCCAAGGTCCCTGTGCCCGAGCGATCCGGCGTTACACACCATCTGATGGATCGCCTGGACGTGACCGAGCCCGCGACCGTGGCGGAGTTCCAGACGTGGGCGCGCGAGGCGATCGACGACTGCCTGGCTCGCAGAACGGTCCCGGTGCTGGTGGGTGGATCGGCGTTGTACGTCCGCGCCGTACTCGATCGGTTCGAGTTCCCCGGCACGGATCCGGAGCTGCGGGCGCGGCTCGAGTCCGAGCTCGAACGGGACGGGCCGGGCGCGCTGCATGCCCGGCTGGCGACCCGGGATCCGGAGGCGGCCGAGCGCATCCTGCCGAGCAACGGCCGCCGGATCGTCCGGGCGCTCGAGGTCATCGAGCTCACCGGCGAACCGTTCACCGCGGCGCTTCCCACCTACGAGTACGCCTACCCGGATGTCAGGCAGCTCGGCGTCGACGTACCCCGCGACATACTCGACGACCGGATCGCGGCCCGGGTCGACGCGATGTGGCGGGCCGGTCTGGTCGACGAAGTACGCGGGCTGGAACGACTCGGACTCCGCGACGGACGTACCGCCGGTCGCGCCCTCGGCTATGCCCAGGTGCTGCGGTTCCTCGCCGGTGAATGCACCGAGGACGAGGCCCGAGCTGCGACGATCCGCGCCACCCGCCGGTTCGCGAGGCGCCAGGACTCGTGGTTTCGCAAGGACCCGCGGATCACTTGGCTGCCCTTCGATGCTCCGGATCTGATCGACCGGGCCCTCGCCGAGGTGCGGTCGGGTCGGTAGTTTGGGTCACTTCGACTCAAGGGAGTGGTTTTCATGGCGTATCCGCGCGACATGAAGGCAACACTGGCCGTTGCCGCGGCGGCCGTTCTCACCGTCACGATGGGGCCGGCGGTGGCCGCGCCCGACGCGGCACCGACTGCTCGACCGGCGCCGCCGAAGACTCCGGTCGCGATCGGCGCCGGTGGCGCGGTCGCGTCGGTCGACCCCAATGCGAGCCAGATCGGGGTACGCGTCCTGCGGCACGGTGGCAATGCCGTCGACGCGGCTGTCGCAACCGCAGCCGCGCTCGGTGTGACCGAGCCGTACAGCTCCGGCCTCGGCGGCGGCGGCTTCTTCGTCTACTACGACGCATCGACCGGCGACGTCTCGACCCTGGACGGCCGGGAGACCGCGCCGATGTCGATGCCGCACGACGCGTTCATCGACCCGGAGACGGGCCAGCCGTACCCGTTCTTCCCCGATCTCGTCACGAGCGGCGTCTCGATCGGTGTGCCGGGTACGCCGGCGACTTGGGAGACCGCGTTGGACGAGTGGGGGACTCGTACGCTCGCGGAGTCGTTGCGGCCGGCCTCGACGCTCGCCTCGAAGGGGTTCGTCGTCGACCAGACGTTCCGCCAGCAGACGCTCGACAACGCCGAGCGGTTCTCCGCGATCCCGCCGACGGCTCGGCTGTTCCTGCCCGGCGGTGACGCGCCGCAGGTGGGCTCGCTGTTCCGCAACCCGGAGTTGGCGAAGACCTATCGGATGCTCGGCAAGCGCGGCATGGACGCCTTCTACGGCGGGCCGCTGGCCGGCCAGATCGCAACGATGGCGCAGGCGCCGCCGAAATCGCCCGACACGGACCTGCCGGTGCCGCCGGGCTTCATGGAGCGATCCGACCTCGCTGACTACGACGTGATCGAGCGGGAGCCGACCCACGTCGGCTATCGCGGTCTCGACGTCTACGGCATGGCGCCGCCGTCGAGCGGTGGATCGACCGTCGGCGAGGCGCTCAACATCCTCGAGCGGTCCGACCTGTCAGGCATGTCGACGGCCGACGCGCTGCACCACTATCTCGAGGCCTCGGCGCTGGCGTTCGCGGACCGCAATGCGTACGTCGGCGACTCGGACTTCATCGACGTGCCGCTCGACGAGCTGCTCTCGGACGGCTTCGCGGGCGAGCGGGCCTGCCAGATCGATCCGAACCAGGCGCTGGCGAAGCCGGTGGCGCCGGGACAGCCGGACGGCGACTACAGCGGCTGCGCCGACGCCGGTACGGCCGCGCCGGAAGCCGACCACGAGGGGCTGTCGACGACCCATCTGAGCGTGATGGACAAGTGGGGCAACGTCGTCGCGTACACCCTGACGATCGAGCAGACCGGCGGCTCCGGCATCACGGTGCCGGGACGTGGGTTCCTGCTCAACAACGAGCTGACCGACTTCTCGACCGTCTACAACGAGAACGACCCGAACCGGATCGACGGTGGCAAGCGGCCGCGCAGCTCGATGGCACCGACGATCGTGCTCCGGGACGGCGCGCCGTGGCTGGCCGTGGGCTCGCCCGGCGGATCGACGATCATCACGACGGTGCTGCAGACGCTGGTCAATCGGATCGACCTCGGCATGACCCTGCCGGAGGCGGTGGCGGCGCCGCGAGGCGCACTGCGCAACACCGCCACCGTGACGTCGGAGCAGGAGTTCATCGACGCCTACGAAACGATGCTCGAGCCGTACGGACATCGGCTCGCGCCGGCCGGTGCTCCGGGCACGAGTGCCGCGGAGATCGGCGCCGTCGCCGCGATCGAGGCGCTGCCCGACGGACAGTTCCTCGCCGCCGCCGAGCCACGTCGCCGCGGTGGTGGGTCCGCGATGGTGGTGACGCCGGGGCAGTGAGGCCACCGCACGCTCCGTTCAGTGCGCGGGCAGCCGTCGTCCGGGCCGTACGCTGAGCGGGTGATGCAGACGCCAGTGACCTGGCTCAAGGGCCATGGCACCGAGAACGACTTCCTGGTCGTGCCGGATCCCGATGGCACCGTCGACCTCGACCCCGTCGCGGTCGCGGCGATGTGCCATCGGCGGTCCGGGATCGGTGCCGACGGCGTGCTCCGCGTGGTCCGATCGACCGCGCTGGATGACCCGGCGGCGAAGGCGGCTGCGGCCGACGGAGTCGAGTGGTTCATGGACTACCGCAATGCCGACGGGTCGCTGAGCGAGATGTGCGGCAACGGCATTCGGGTCTTCGTGCGCTACCTCGTACGGGCCGGACTCGTCGACGACACGGCGCCGATGCCGGTCGGAACCCGCGGCGGCACTCGCGTCGTGACGGTGGGAGGCGACGGCCGGATCAGCGTCGACATGGGCCCGGCCCAGGTGCAGGGGCTCACGGCCGTGACCGTCGAGGGTCGTCGGCTCGAGGCGGCCAAGGTGTCGGTCGGCAACCCCCATGCGGTCGCGTTCGTCGACGACCTCGGTGCGGCCGGACCGCTGGTGGAACCGCCGGGACACGACCCGCTGGATTTCCCCGACGGAGTCAATGTGGAGTTCGTCGTACGGACCGGCGATCGCGCCATCGCGATGCGGGTGCACGAACGCGGGTCCGGCGAGACTCGCTCGTGTGGCACCGGCGCGTGTGCCGCCGCGGTGGCCTTCGCCGAGGCGACCGGGGTCGACCGTCCCGCGTCGATCGACGTCGGTGTGCCTGGTGGGGCGCTCGAGGTGCGGTTGCGTCCCGACGACGGCGTCGACCTGGTCGGTCCGGCCGTCCTCGTCGCCGAGGGCAGCTGGCCGCTGGCCTGACCTCCCGCACCACCCGCGCCACTGGGGGTAGCCAAATCGCGAAACACGCCGGCGTGTCTCGCGATCTGCCTACCCCCAGCGCACGGCGACGGCCGTCAGTGCGTCGGCGCCTCC